>CAZHUG010000023.1:0-8959 GCA_964535405.1 uncultured Oscillospiraceae bacterium
CCTGTGCGTCCATATAGGCTTCCTTTACACTTAAAATTATGCACTCCACCGGGCCGAGCCATATTCCACATCACGCCTATATTTCTTTGCCTTTTTTACCTTGTTCCATATCAGCAATCGGAGCAAGGCGGCCCCGGCAAGGCCCACAAGCCAATCGAAAGGATACGGCCCCGGCAAGATATTTTCAAAGGCCGGGGCGATGGTTCCCATCATACCGATTATTTTTTGTCCTATGTCCGCGCCCGGTGAAATGCGGTAGGCTTCGCCCAGGTTGCCGAGCAGAACGCCGATAAACACATAGGGCAGATTGGGAATAACGTATTTTCTAATTTTACCGTTCATCCCGCGCCGCCTCCTTTTTCCGTTCCTGCTGGCGCGGCTGTGTCCGGGCCTTGTCGGCAAAGCTCCGCAACTGTTTGATGATAGATGGGCGGCGCGATTTTGACATAGCCAGCTTTGTGTACTCGGCAAAACAGTTGGTAATCGCGTCCGCCTGTCCGGCCTTGAAAAACAGCAGATATTTCTTCGGCCCGGTTTTGTAAAAGGCGTAATCCACATTATGTTTTCGGGCCACCTTATCAAACAGGCGGGTTTCCCCGGAAAGCGGCAGGGCGTTTGTTGAAACGCCGTGGTTCATCAGCTTTTTAACGCTCTGTCTGCCCTGCGGGGTCTGCCCGGCCCGGACTTCCTTTTGTATCTTCCGAAGTAGAGCCGCCAAAGCCTTTGCCAACGCCCGGCCTGTCAGCTTTGTGGCGTTGACGGATAATGCAACCGTCCGGCGCTCAATATCCTCCTGCAATAATCAATCACCGTCCTTTCACTTCGGGCCAACATGGCCCGAAGTCTGCGCGGTCAGTCATTTTCGCGCTCTGTGGTTCCGATGATATGCTCCACGATTTCCGGGCAAGCCTCGTAAATCTGCATAAGGCGCACAGACTGGCCGCAAGGCTGCACCGCGCCGCTTGTCCACAGGCGTACTGTCATGGGCAGTACATTCATCAAAATAGCAAAACCTTTTTCGTTGAGGTTCAGCCGCGCCATAAGGCGCTTAATTGTATCGGGTGAATATTCCGGCGTGGCTGTCATGCCGGAAATAATTTCAAGGGGTGTTTTCATGGTGTGCCTCCAATCTGAAAATCAACCTATCCCCCCGCCCTTTCCATCTTGGAAAGGGGGCGGCTCAAAGGAATAATCCCCATCGCTTGGCCGCAGAAAAGCACAGCCGGGAAAGGCTGTCAAGGGTAAAACCGCCTTTGGCGGCGCTTCGCGCCCTTGACTGCCTTATCCCACCTGTGCTACGAAACACGCGGCGATGGGGAATAATCCAAAGAGCCATAAATGCGGGGAAACGGTAAGTCCACGCAAAAACACTTCGGGTCAACTTGGCCCGAAGTGCCTATTTTTCCTGTTCGGTTTTCTTTTCGGGCTTGCCAAGCTCCGGCGGCTGCTTCGCCTTGTACTCGTCAAGCAGCTTGATGATGGTGTCTTTCATCTCGCGGGGCGTCTTGTCCTTGCCAAAATACTGGCCGAGTTCCTGTGCGGAAATAATCACTTTGTCTACCTCCTTTTTTTCTTCGAGCATAATTCCGTCAATCATATCGGGTTGTAACAGGTTCTTTTGGTCAAGCTCCCTCATGCGCTGCGACTGTGAGAGCGAGGGGGCCGACTGCTGGCCCTCGATGGCAACGGCAATATACCGCTGGTTTTTGGGCTTGATAAACGCAAGCTCCACGGCGGGGGTGAACGCGATTTTTTTCTCGTCCACCATTTTCTGCAAATCCGGCACAAGGTCGTTCAGCTTGATGTACCGCTGCACCTGCTTCACCGTCATTTTGTTGCGCTCGGCCACAACCTCATTGGAGCGTTGGCCGTTGCCGGTTCGCGCCCCCTGCTGTTTGATGGCCTCCAACTGCATTTTGAGGGCTTTGGCCCTCTCGCTCGGCAAAATGTTTTCGCGCTGATTGGTGTTGTCCTCCACCATCTGCGTGATAGCTTGCTCGTCTGTGAGATTGCGGACGATAGCGGGCATATTGGTAAATCCGGCAAGCTCGCTGGCCTTGTGGCGGCGGTGGCCAGAAACAAGCTCATAGCCGCCATCCTCGCGGGGCCGGACAATGGCGGGCTGTGTTACGCCTTTATCCTTGACGCTCTCCACCATCGCCGCCATTTCATCATCATTCCGCACTTGGAAAGGGTGATTTTTGAAAGCGTGAAGCTCGGAAAGATTGATATATACAATCTGTTCCTGCTCCCCGGTGCGTGGGGCCTCCCTCGGTTCGGGCGGCTTTTCCGGCTCCGGGGCCGGGGCTTTCTCTTTGGCCGGGGCCTTTTTCGCGGCGGCTTTGGGCGGCTTGGCCGCTTTTTCGGCTTTGGGGGCTTTTTCGGGGGTTGGCTCCTTATCGGGCTTATCTGCCTTTGGGGGCCTGCCGCGCTTTTTTGCCGGGGCCTCTGGCTCTTGTTTATCCGGCGTGGTCTGTTCGGCCTCCCGCGCCGCCGCCTTTTTCTCCGATACGATTTCATTGATTTTATCGAATGGCACAACTACCTCGCCGGGAGCGGGGGGCTGTGCGCCGCCAATATCTAACGGCGCGGCCTGTTCCTTTGCCGGCTCGGTTTTTACATCTTCCGGCTTGTTTGGCTCATTTTTCGCCATACGGTTTTTTACCTCCCTATTGATTTTTTCCAATAAAAAAGGGCCTCTGCTTTTCAGCAAGGCCCACGGGATAGACAAAATCCCCCCTTTCACTTCGGGCCAATATGGCCCGAAGTACCGCTACCCCAAACAGAAACGCCGCCCCTTTGTCCAATAGGGCGGCGCTCTGTGTAATGTGATAGCTTCATTATTTTATTTTGCGCCCGGTTGTCGGGCTATTTTGCAGGGTTCCTATTATGATACAAGCATAGGTTTCAAGTGCTTCCTGTGAGAGCATACCAGGCGCGGTGGACTCTGCAGTCAGGAGGTTTTCATTAAGCTGCTGCATTTCATTCATGCCACTCAACACTACGGTGACCTCCGGCTGATTCCATAGCCAGTGAAGCGCCCAGGCAACCGGTGTCAGATCGGGGTCTGCCTTTTTGAAACTGTCTACCGCGGTTTGGGGTAGTGAGTTTGCCAGCTTCCCGCCCAAAAGCGGCTCCATAATCATAACCGGCATCCCTTTTGAGGCCGCTTTTTTCAGGCCGGTTATACCGGCCTGAAAGTTTTCATCGGAATAATTGTATTGAATCTGGCAAAAATCCCAGTCATAGGCATCCAAAAGGGCTAAAAATTCGCTTTGGGAGCCGTGGTAGGAAAAGCCAATCTGCTTAATCTGTCCAGATTCTTTCTTCCGCTCTATCCATTCTTCAATACCCCATTCGCGGAATTTATCCCATGTGGCGACATCCGGGAGCATATGGAACAGATAATAGTCTATATAATCAGTTTGAAGCCGCACAAGCTGGCGGTCAAAATATTTATCTATATCCGCCTTGTTCCGGCACATGATGACCGGGAGTTTTGTCGCAATATAAACCTGCTGGCGCAGGTTATATTTCGCGAGCGTTTTGCCCAGAATTTCCTCGCTTCCGGCATAAATATAGGCTGTATCAAAGTAATTGACGCCCTGATCAACAGATGCCTTGATTAAGTGCTCAATTTTCTCTTCATCTATCTTGCCGCCAATACCAAAGGACCCGGCAAGGCTTCCCGTGAATCTCATACAGCCAAGACCAAGTATTGAAAGCTTATCTCCGTTTTTGGGGTTTATTCTATACTGCATTTAGGTACCTCTCGAATTATTGGCTTATTTATGGCACTCTTTACGGATAAACACACTAATGGGCTAATCTGAAATAAAATAGCATCATAGACAGCCCTAACTCACCGTCCCGACATGGACAAATCCCTGCGGCGGCTCCGGCGCACCTTTGCCGCCCGGCGTGAAGTTAAACGGCTTTCCTTCATGCTCACTGGCAACATCCAGATGACACAGGGCGATCCCTAAATCAATATTAGTATGGTGATAAAGCGCGCCTTTGACTCCGCCAAGGCTCGGCTTGTAGTAGACGTGGATTTTCTCTCCGTCAACAATAAAATACCAGGGCTGGCCGTTCATGCCCGAAGGCGCTAAGCGAACCGCATCCAAACGGGAGTCCGCCCCCTTGGCTATTTCCCTCAGTGGCTTACGGTCAAACTCTTCCGGCATCCTCATTGCAGGCACGGACGGTTTTCCGAAAGCCATCCCAATGATAAAGTCCGGGTCAGGCTGCTTGCTCTTTACGCTGCTGAGCCAGCGTGTAGCGAGACCGATGGAGTACATATAGAGCTCTGCGTGTTGGTAGAGGAAGCCCGCGCAAATATTGCGCAGTTCCCGCTCCTTTCCAGAAATAAGCAGGAAGTGAGGGGCTTTGGGAAGCGCCATGCCTTTGACGTCATCCGCGCCCACAATCCGATGGCTGAGCTTCACATCGGGCACAAGCGGCTTAACACTTGCGATGAACGCCTCAATTTGCTCCAAGGTTTCCGAAGGAAGGGGAGCCGTATTGTAGCCTCGCGTAGATGCCCGGGTGAAAATAGGTGAGTAGATATTCATAATAAAACCTCCTACGATAATGTGATTTTTACAGTGGCAAATCCTTTTTCTTAAACCATACCATGCCAAGCGCGTACAATGCAATCCCGATCACTGCGAGTGCGATAAACTGGATTATAAAGTCACCTCCCCCGGTAACAGCGCTTGCGTCAAATAATGTGTTGAGTGATAAGTACCGGAAGAATTTAAGACTGTCACCGGTTTGCTCCATAATTCGGAAGATAAAAAACGCAAGCGGCAATCCCGCGCCAAAGGCAAAGGAATAGCTGGACAGATTGAAAATGCAGGAGCTTGCAAAGGATATTCCGCTGGTGGCGAATAAGAGCAGGAACAACCCGAGATTGAGCAACAAATAATCCTTCAAGTTGAATTCTATTCCTTCATCCAGGGATATCTCCTGTCCGGCGAGCTGCTGATTGATGAGGCCAATGAATGTTTCTTCGGGTATTCCGGAGGCTTCCACCGCGGCGTTCATGGCATTGTTGTTTGTTTTTAACACACCCATATCATTAGCAAGCTCGCTGAGCTCCAGGTCCAAGACAGCGGCAGCCGCAGTCATCCCTTCGGTCAGCCTGCCCTGCATTGCTTCCATTTGCTGGGCGGCGACCTCTTGCGTTGCCATAGTCATTTCAAGGGCAGCGCGGTATTCTTCGGCGCTCATTCCCATCACCTTTGCCCCAGCGCCAAGGGCATCTTCATTGCCAAGCATAAGGCTTACATCCGCACTCACATCGTCTGCCTCCAGCCCAAGAACCTGGGCTGCGGCCTGATAAGCTTTCTCTGTGACACGAAGGTTCAGGTATATCCGGTAAACATCCTCGTCAATGCCCCGTTCCTCAGCACCCAGCCGCAGGGCATTTTCGTCCTTTAATATTAGATTCAGGTCATCTTCTACCGCCTGACGATCCTCGCCTATGCTCTCCGCCACGGCAATAACATCATCTGTGTAGGCGGGCGTGAATATACCGCCATGGAAGGTCTGGACCATGGCAAGCCCAACAATCATGACTGCTAAAAGCATCACGATCAGGGAGGTTATGAGGTAAATGGCCTGTGTCCCCACCACCTTGATGCGCTTAATGGGGGTTGATAAGGTATAGGCCATGGAACCCCTGTCTACCTGCGAGGCAACCAGCCCATTTGCTGTGATAATAATGTAGACCAGGGAGAGCATAACGCCGATCATACTGTAAAAGCTGTTTCCCAGCATCCCCGTCAGCGTTGTCATGCTCCCCACAATGCCGCCTGCCATGTCGCCAATGGCGGTGCCTTCCAGAGAGCCCAATATTCCGCTTATCGAGCTCGGGTCAAACACAGCTATGATCATGCCGGAAAGGGCGCACATGATGGCGGTGAAGATCAGCCAGAGCTTATAATTTGATTTTAGGGTCTGCTTAAATATGGTTTTGCTAAACATCGTCTCTGTCTCCTTTAATATAAGCTCTGGAAATAATCTTCCAGCGTGTATTTAGTCTCGCGTATGAACTTCAGGTCGTAGCCCTTCAAAGCTTTTGTAAAGGCGTTGATATCTCGGTCATTCACATTTACAAACACCTGATTTTGATTCTCCCGCTGTTCGCCCAGCTCAAAGCTTTCTGACAAAAAGCGCTGATAATCCTCATGAGAATGGAATTCTATTTTGTACACTTTATCCTGATTATGCTTGATTTCAGCAGTGGATTTAACATCAATGATTTTCCCGTCCTTTATCATGGCCACCTTGTCGCAGGTATCCTCAACCTCCTCAAACATATGAGAGGACATGAAGATTGTTTTACCTTTTTTCTTCTCCGCGTTCAGGATATCTATAAATTCTACCCGCATAAGCGGGTCAAGGCCCGTGGTCGGTTCGTCTAGTATTAATATCTCGGGATCAGCCATAAAAGCGGCTACAATTGCAGTTTTCTGCTTCATGCCCTTGGACATGCGCTTGAGATTTGCGGTTGGGTCAAGCTGTAGCTTATCAATGATGTAATCTGCATAGGACATGTCACGGAGCCCCAGCAGCTCCGCCTGCCGCCTTAAAAACTCGGTGCCGGTGGGCGCGTTGGGAAAGGCGATCTCGCCGGGGATGTATCCCACCATTTTTTTGATTTCCGCCGACTGCTTCCAACAATCCAGACTATTGATGGTGGCGTTGCCGCTCTCGGGTCTTAAAAAGCCCATTAGGTGGCGTATGGTAGTGGATTTTCCGGCCCCGTTCACGCCGACAAAGCCGTACGCCTCGCCTTTTTCTATGGACAAGCTGATATCAAAAATGCCACGCCCGTCTCCAAAATCCTTTGTCATTTTATTTATTTTAATGAGTGACATGAACTGTACCTCCCTCCACATCAGTGTTCCGGTCATAAAACTGCATGAAGTGATCCTCAAGGGTAAATTTGATTTCCGACATGAATTTCAGATCATACCCGGAAATGGTGGCGAAGAAGTGATTGATGTCCCTATCATCTATTTGAATCTTTGCCTGATTTTGATGCCGCTTCACCGAAACCACATTTAGTACGTTAGGAGCTTCCACCTCGCTTCGAAAGCGCTCAAATTCTTCCTTTGAGGCTAATTCTAGCTTGAAGGTCTTGCTCTCGTTGTGGCGGATATCATCTGCCACAACAGTTGAGACGATACGTCCGTCCTTAATAATAGCGATGCGGTCGCAGGTGGCGTCTACCTCCGAGAAGATATGGCTGGAGAGCAGAATAGTTTTGCCCCGCGACTTTTCCTCTTCGATATACTCAATAAAGACCTCTTGCATGAGGGGGTCGAGGCCCGAGGTCGGCTCATCCAGCACAAGCACCGCCGGATCGTGCATAAAAGCGGTGACAATAGCAAGCTTTCTTTTCATGCCGAGGGACATTCGCTTGAGACCCCCGGAGGGGTCAAGCTGAAATTTATCGATCAAGTAATCTGCATGAGACATATCGCTTATTCCACGTAGCTCCGCCATCATTTTGATGAATTGCTTCCCTGTCAGAGCCTCCGGCAAAGCGATTTCACCCGGAAGATAGCCCAGTTCCTTTTGATTGATATAATATTCCTGCCAGCTATCCCTGCCGCTGACATAGGTGTGACCTTTTTGTGGGCGCGAAAAGCCCATTATATGGCGGATTGTCGTTGTTTTTCCGGCGCCGTTGGGTCCTAGAAAGCCGAATACCTCACCCTTCTCAACACCAAACGAAACATCAAATACGCCGCGTCCATGACCGTAATCTTTCGTTAGTTCCTTTACTTCAATAACAGGCATGATCCATTTCCTTTCCTGTTTTAAATTCAATGCACACTATCAAATCGTGAGAAAAATCCAACAACGTGTTGCATGAAGATATTATGACACAAATAATCAGGATGAACAACCGACAATATCTCGAGACCTGTTGGATGATGGACATTTGGGCTTGACAATCCGTCAACATGTTGCATAATGATACTAAGAAGATTTCACACCATTTTGAAGCACTTTAAGAAAGGCGGGGAAGTCGTTGCGCAAGCAGCCGGAGGTCACTGAAAAGACAAGGAAGGCATTTGTGGATGTTTTCTGTGAGCTGTACAAGCAGAAACCCATTGATAAAATAACCGTGCAGGAGATCACAAGGCGCTCGGGATATAACCGCAGTACCTTTTATCAATATTTCACGGATATCTACGAGTTGCTGGATTATCTGGAAAATGACGTGCTCAGCTATGCGCAGGACATGCCGGCGCCCAACATAGCAGCTGGGCAGTTGGATGATGTGCTGATCCACCGCATAGCCTGGTTATTTAATGAAAAAAGTCATTATCTCATGGCTCTATTGGGGGACTATGGCAGTGTGAGGTTTACCGACAAAATTAAGGCAAAGATGATGGAGAACATAAATGTAGCCGCCCTGTATCCCGCCGACAATGTGCTTCTCCCCTATATACAGGAGTTCAGCGTCTCCGCTGCCGTTTCCATGTTCCGGTACTGGTACAAGAGCAACAAGAGTATTTCTTCTGAGGAATTAGTCGATCTGATCCGCGCGCTGTTCACCGAGGGGGTGCTGGCGCAACTGCAACGTCTGGCTTTGGAGGCCGGGCAATAACTAGACAGATTTATAGGCGGCATATCGGAAACCGAATTAATCTTTGGTCTATTGATGAACCACAACAGTTTTCTATGAATTCATCCTGCTGGGACTAAGGCGTTAGTGTTCCATCGCTTTCTACCGTAATGGAGTTCAGTTTTTTGCGTACAACTGCTGCGTCAAGTTGAGGAATTTACAGAGCCTCGCAAACAAACCGGATCGCCGCCGCTTCCGTAATAGTTGGGGAGGATTTGCAGATGTGGCTTCCGTGCTCCACTCGGTTGGCACAGCGCCAGACAATTTCACCAGAGGCACGCTGTACACGCCGATAACTCCGACCACATT
>CAZHUG010000023.1:8969-31924 GCA_964535405.1 uncultured Oscillospiraceae bacterium
TTGAATGATACTGAGTGGCCTTCCTTTTTCCTGTGTCCATATCAACTTTACTGCGGCGGTCAAGTTCAAACTGAACTGCTATATATTTATCAAAGCCAGTCAAAGAAATATATCGAGAATCGGTAAGCATTGTATGAAGTACGGCGGTTGACCACCGCTCTCTGCCGGACGATGAAGGTATTTTCTTTTCGTGTATCATGTCAATTAATCCTCCAAGACTCTGACCGGAGAGATATGCATCGTATATCATACTGACCACCTGAGCTTTTGAGGGATCTGTCATGATCCCCTGTGGGGTGCGGATGTATCCATAAATTATGCTTGCCATAATTCGTTCCTCCAACTATTCATTGTTTTAATTCCACTACATATGTGGAGTTTAACCTTAAGTAAAAGAAAAGCCGCATTCTAAATCCACCTGTGAGGTGGGGTTAAAACACGGATTTTTACGTTAATTTTATGTTTTTAATGGCTTTGAAACAGTGAAAGTCTTGAAATCGAACCTTAAAAAAGTTCTAAACCCACCTTTAAACTGGACTTAAAAGTAGGTTTAGAAGCTGATGCGAGTAATCATATGGGGCATAGAGAAACACTGATAAATCAAGGTTTGCGGCCGATAAGCAATGTTGATTTCCTGATAACTGCAAGCGAACTTTTATACAATAAATATTCCATCTTCTGAAAACCAAGCATTCGAGGTTCCCCTGCTCTTTATGGCCTCCATATTTTTAGTATAGGTTGCAACCGCAAAACTCTTTTGCGCACGGTTGCCCAACCTAAACAGACCAGTTTCTTGCATTGATTTCAATATGTCCAAGTAGCAGGGGCTTTTTATGGTTTCTCCATTCACTTTGCACGCTTGCACGGAATTCCTTGGGAGTACAACCTTCTAGCTTTTTAAAATCTGTTTGGAAGTAGATTTGGGAAGAAAACGCAAGATAATCGCTTATATTGGCAATTGTTTGGGTGGAAAGCTTCAGCATCCTTTTGGCTTCCTCTATTTTGGTTTGCATGATGAAATTGCCGATAGCGTGCCCAGTGTCTATCTTGAATTTTTCACACAAATAGGAGCGGTTTAACCCCAAGCTTTCTGCCATATCCTTAACCGTGATTTTTTGGAGATATTTTTTTGAATGTAGCGAATAACACTTTTGGCAATAGTAGAATCCTCGGCGCCACACTTCAGCGCCTCCACCCTTTGAGTATAGTCGAGAAGCATCTCCATATTAAGCGTTAGAAATAACTCTACACACCTAGGAGGCTGGCGTGACAGTGGTGTGAATCATGCGCAATACTAAATAAAAATGAAAATAGGAGTAACCTTTTGGCTAATCCGAAAAAGGATAGACATATAACAACATCGGGCCAACTTGGCCCGATGTTGTTATATGTCTTATTGCTAAAAGCAATTGCTTGTATTTGCTCTTGGGGAACATGCTGAATAAGTCTATTGGTTGAATTGTCATTTATGCAATAAATTTTCATGCAGCCATGTTCGCAAACAATCAAGTTGTTTTTCAGTATGGAAGAAGTGTTCACCGTCTTTGAAAACAGCCATGCTTGCACTGTGAATTTCAGCAAATTCTTTAACACATTCATAATCGCAAAGCTCGTCCTTTTCGCCGTATAGCAAAGCCGTTGGCTTATCCCACGCAATCGTATGTTTAAGGACATATTGATAATAATGCCAATAGAGTGTGTTGATTGGCGTAGACACTTCCTTTTCCTTCTCCAATTGTTCTTCACTGACATCGAACCACGTCATCATGTTATTTATCAGGCGTTTCATATCAACAACTGGCGATAGAAACAGCGCCCTTTGAACCGGCTCGTCCTGATAGGCCAGCATGGCAAAATACGCCCCGATACTGCAAGCAAAAACACTGATGTTATCAGAAAGGGTATGCGCATACTTCATAATTTGAGCTAAATCCGCCACGCAGTTCTGTGCATCACAAATGCGCGCTTCTCCTTTTCGGTCACCATGCTCCGGCAAATCAAAGCTGAGAACTTGATAGCCATTTTCTACAGCGATTTCGGCAACTATTTGATTGATAACATCATCTTTGCTGGATTGATTTCCATGTACAGCAATCAACAATTTCTTCGATTCCATACCCCAAAGTATGGAGGGTATCTTTTCTATCATTAAGAACTTTTTATCCATTTTTCCGCTCTCTTTCGTCAGACCGCTTATCACATAAGCTCATTTTACATGTTCAGCTTTGTTCAAAAATACGACCCAGACTAATTTACCTTGCATTTTAAACTGGCTAAATTATATCATCCTGACAACATATATTCAACAATAGTTAAGCGCCGTAGCGCCGTGCCGGCAGCAGCGCCATCTTCTCTAAGGGAGACAGTATCGACGGAGTTTCTTTGCGCTGGATAAAAAGTACAGAAAGGCAAGCAATGTCAGCGTGAAAATCGTAGTTTTTTCCGATGAAAACAAAAACCTGCGACTTTAAAATAAAAATGAAAACGCAGAGCAGTATATAACGCACGATAAAGCAAGGATATAAGCCTGGACTGGAAAGGAGCACATGGTATGCAGTTTTTTAAATTTCCAAAGATGGATTTTAGGGTCGAAGGTATGGAGGTAGTCAAGATTCCACGGATGGTAAAAATGCGTCAACTGTTTGATGACCAAAAGATTGAGAATATCAGCGAAACTGTGAAAACCCAAATGGAAAACAATCTATCGAATCATGAGCAGTATCGCGGAAAACGCATTGCAATCAGCGCAGGAAGTCGCGGAATCCCGCATTTGGATGTGATCATACGGACTGTTGTAGATATATTGAAGAGCTGGGGAGCGGACCCGTTTATTGTGCCCGCTATGGGAAGCCATGGGGGCGGGACAGCAGAGGGGCAAGCGGAAATGCTGTCGACATATAACATTACCATGGAGGTCATGGGCGTTCCTGTGGTAAGTTCGATGGGCGTTGTGCAGCTCGGCAGCCTTGAGGATGCTGTGCCGGTATATTGTGACAAAAACGCATTTGAATCGGATGGCATTGTAGTTCTGAACAAAATTAAGCCCCATACCAACTTTAGGGGCGAGCATGAGAGTGGCATGGCAAAGATGATGGCCATCGGTCTTGCCAAGCATAGGGGAGCTTCCATGCTCCATATGAAAGGAATGCCTTCCTTTGGTAAGCGTATCCCGCAGGTCTGCGATGTGTTTATGAAGAATGCACCGATTGCGTTTGGCGTCGGTATTGTCCAGAACGCTTACGATGATATCTGTGAAATTGAGGTCATGGAAAAAGATCTCATCATGGAAAAGGACGCCGAACTTTTGGTCAAGGCAAAGGCAAGAATGGCAAAATTCAAATTTACGGATATTGATGTTCTGATCATCGACGAAATTGGAAAAAACATCAGCGGTTACGGCCATGATCCCAATATCACCTCCCGCAGCTGTCAAGAAGGTTTATTCACAGAGCCACATGTTCAAAAGATGTTTATCCGTGGGCTGACGAAAGAAACTCATCATAACGCGGCAGGACTGGCGTCCGCAGATATTACAACTCGCCGCTGCCTGAATGATGTTGATTTTGAATCCACATGGATAAATATGATCACCTCTACCATGCTGAATGGTGCCAGAATCCCCATGTATATGGAAAATGACCGCGAAGCTTTGCGCATTGCTATCCGAACTTGTAGCGGAGATAATTTTGACTTTAATAATGTCAAAGTCGTCCGAATTAAAAATACCATGCATATGACGGATATTGAAGTATCAGAAGCCTATTTGGATGAAGTTAAGGATAACCCGGAAATTAAGATTCTGAGCGACCCGTTTGATATGGAATTTACGGAAGATGGCTTCATGATGGATCTGGATTGACTGTTTAATATTTGTTTGCTTGAGATATGTCCTTGTTACGATTCTGACTATCCTCTTCTGAGAGGGCGGGGTTCTTTGCAGCGGCTAAATCCATCGCTTTAAAAGACAGCATTAGATTCAGACGAACATCGGGGTCGTCCAAAGATATGTCCAAGATCTGCTGGATCTTTTCAATGCGATATAAGACGCTGTTGCGATGGAGGTGCATTTTTTTAGAAACATTGGTAACATTGCGCTCGTGCTCCAAGAGCTCACGGAGCAGCTCAACATTGTTGGATTTATGCTGCTTATCGTATTCTTGCAGTCGGTCAAGCTGCTGAATGTATAGCAAAGATGAATTGAAGTTTTCTGCCGCTGTAGACACGAGCGTATAAGCGTAATAATCTCTTAGATGGTAGTAGATCAATTTCGGTTTTAGTTGGCTTCCGATTCTAGCGGTTCTCAGGGATAGTGTATATACGTCCTTCAACAATCGCAGATCGGAAAAGGACTGGCTGATTCCGCAGAAAGCATTGTTAATAGGAAGCAGTATGCGTAGCGCATCCATAATAACGCCTTCGTGTGTTGTACCATCATCATCAAGCTGATCCAAAATCAATATAGATTCATGATAAATCAATTTTAGAAAGGATGGCAACATCTGCTCTAAATTGAGTAATACGTATTGGGAATGAGATTCCAACGGAATGCGAGAGGACACGACATAAAGCTGATACTTTCCACAGAGCGGAAGTTTCAGGAAAGCCGCCGTTGCTTTCAACTCGGCTTGGGAAGCGATGGGACCTGACAAGAGGCTGTACAGGAACGAACAGGAACGGCTGGAAAATTGCGAGTTTAGCTCTTGCTGACGCTTTGCGGCAGCTAAAATATACTCGCTCAGATGGCTCAGAAGCACAAGATCGGATTCAGTTGGCTCTTGATTCACCCCATAAATGCAGAGAATATTCAAGCGCCATGGATTTGGATAAAATTTACGAATAACAATGGTGCAGTTAATGTAGTTCGGAGGATAGTAGAACCCAATGGTATGAAAGCTCTCTGCTTTTTCCAGATACGGCTTGGATGTTAGCTTCTGAACCATGTTTTCCGGGATATATTTCTTTTCTCTCATGAACTGAATATCCGAATTGGACATTTCAATTTTTTGAGAAATGGCTGCGATATGCAAGGTATCTGTTATGAGCACAATCGGATTGGCAAATAAATGTTCGCTTAAATCAATAAATGTTTGAGCGTCTGCGCCGGAAAGAAGTGCTTCGTTTAGTTTGGCATCCCAATTCCAAAGCCGCTGAAAAAGCCGATTTAAGGCATTAAAAACAGTGTTTATATGTGCATTTGAATGTAAAAACAACACATGGGCGTGTATTTGCCCAAGGGGTAGATCTACTTCATTGCCGCAACAGACGATATAGCAGTCCTCCATAGATATGGCTTTACTGTGCACGAGCATATCACAGGAAGCTAAATACAGTGTTTCTGAGGTGGGCTCGGTTTCCTCTTCCAAAAGCTCCAGCCCGGAAAAGCTCAGTGAAGCAACAGTATCGTTGCAATATTTTAAATCGGGCTCGAATATTTTGAGCGCATCCAGAAGCAAACATTCTGCAACTTTCAAGAAATCATCCCTTTCCAGGAGCAACCAGCATCCAACATTTTTCGTACAGCATAACATAGCGAGCCTATAAAACGCAATGAACGAATTGTGTTAGGTGGACTATTTGTCTAGTGCGCTTCAAATTGGCAGGAATCAGAATCGTATTATTCTCCGATGAATATAAGTATGTTTTGCCCTTTAATTGTATTAAAGCATAAAAACACCCTATTTTGATAAATGGAGATGAACACTATGGGAAAGCTCAACGCAGTACATGTAAGCACCCGGGATTCCTGCGTCGTTGTTACCGAAGAGGTGAAAAAAGGAGATTCCATCTTCTTTTTCAACGACAAGCATGAGAAGGAATCCCTTGTCGCAAGACAAGATATTCCAGACTATCACAAGGTCGCCGTACTTGATATCAAAAAAGGAGATTTTGTAATCAAATACGGTGAACGTATAGGCTTTGCGACGCAGGATATCTATGCTGGTGATTATGTCCACATCCACAATATTAAGCCGGTCGGCGAACTGAGAAAGTGAAGGAATCACAATGAATTTTATGGGCTATAAGAGATCATACGGAAAGGTCGGTGTCCGTAACCACGTAGTTGTGATGCCGGGAGTTCTCTGCTCCGATGTCGCTGCCAGACGGATTGTGGAGTCTGTGAAGGGTTCTGTTTACCTGTTCAATCCGCAGGGCTGTCCAGATAACACAGAAAACGTGCTGGAGGTATATTCTGGCCTGCTTGCCAATCCCAATGTGTATGCTGCGCTGATTGTTGGCAACGGTTGCGAGTCTGTTACTGAGGAACTTTACCGCAATGCGATCAACAAAAAGGTACAGGATAAGCAAATCGAGTATATTTCCATTCAGGGGGAAGGCGGTTTGGCAAAGGCGATCGCTAGAGGCGGTGAAATTGTCCGTAGTATGATGGCCGATGCGTCTGCCTGCCAGAGAGGGGAGTGTGACATCGGTGAATTGATGCTCGGTTTGGAGTGCGGCGGCTCAGACCCCACCTCTGGCATTTCTGCCAATGCAGCACTCGGGCTGGTAACGGATCGACTTGTGGGGCTGGGCGGAAGCGCAGTCATCTCAGAAACCTCTGAGGCAATTGGCGCTGAACATA
Source organism: uncultured Oscillospiraceae bacterium (assembly GCA_964535405.1). Classification (GTDB taxonomy): domain Bacteria; phylum Bacillota; class Clostridia; order Oscillospirales; family Oscillospiraceae; genus Scatomorpha. The sequence goes on from CAZHUG010000023.1 coordinate 15,550, forward strand.
TTATGCGTGACCGTGGAAATACGCCTGAAATCGGCGATGCAATCTATGAAGCTATTTGCCACAGAGCAAAGGTGTTTGAAGATGCTGGGAAAGATATTCGAGCCTCAAATCCCAGTGCTGGAAACATCCGCAGCGGTCTTACAACCCTGGAAGAGAAGTCTTTGGGATGCATCAATAAGAGCGGCTCTACGCCGTTCATGGGCTGCTATAAATACGGCGAATTGGTTACCACCAAGGGTCTGAACTTTATGGAGACTGCAGCATATGACCCCATCTCAACAGCAGCGGAAATTGCAGGAGGCTGTCAAATTGTTTTCTTTACATCCGGTATGGGAAATCCGATGGGTAACGCACTGGCACCGGTCGTCAAAATTACCGGAAACCATGACACGGCGAAAATGACAGATATCATTGATTATGATACAAGCGCCAGTCTGCGTGGTGAAAAGTCCCTTCAAGAAGTTGCAGACGAGATGTTCAACTTGCTCGTTGCTGTGGCCGGTGGTCGCCCGACTTTAGCGGAACTCAACGGTGCAGACACTATGTTGTTAGATCAATATATGATGGGTTGTTAAAGCAGTCACACCGTGTTATCAAAGAAAATTTAAAAAGAATGTTGTGAGAAAAAGAAATGAATATTAAATATACCCCTAAAACACTTATTTTCCTATGCATCGGACTTTTATTTATGTTTGGCTTCGGGACTGTTTGTCCCACATGGTCTACAGTTACACCGGACGGAATCAACGTTCTTGGTGTGTTCTTTGGATGGATATTCCTGACCGTTGCTGGCTTTGGACTGATGGTTCCCTCGCTTCTGTCTTTGTTCGCTCTTGCACTAACAGGCTTTTATACATCCGCTGAAATTTTGAGCGGATTTGCAAATCCAATAGCCTTGCTGTGTATGTTTGGCATGGCTTTGGTATACGCATTTAGTGAGAGCAAGGGCGGTGAGGTTCTGGTCCGGTATTTGATTAGCCGCAAATTCCTTAACGGTCATCCGGTTCGCTTCCTGCTAATGTTTTTCTTGGCCCTTGCAGTTTTGGGCGTGTTCATGGACATGGGCGCATTTTTCCTTGGCTTGGCTTTCGTGGATTCGATTGCTGCTGTTCTGGGATATGAAGAAGATTCAAACTGGAAAAGATTCATGCTTACGGTTTCACTAGTTGTCTCGCTGGCCGGCTCTGCCGTACTCCCCAGTAAAGCGGCTCCCTTGTTGACCCTTGGCGCTGTAAGCGGTACTTTTGCAGAGGCGGGAATTACTGCCAATTCCGTTGCTTTTATTGCAGTGACACTGGTAGCGGTTCTTCTTTTTGCCGTTACATTGGCGCTGTTGGCTAAACCCTTGTTCAAAATCGACCTTGAGAAAATGAAATCACTCGATGTTACTGATTTAGTAAAGGGCGAAAACTCTATTCATTTGAACAAAAAACAGATCATCGCAGGCATTTTGATGGTAGTCGGTTTTTCCTTCCCCTTGCTCTTGATGCCGTTTGTTCCGAATTCCCCAGTTACACTGTGGCTTAATCGCTTTGGACAAGTCCTCTTTATGGCTATGCTGCTGGCCCTGCTTCACCTTATCCATATCAATGGGGAACCCGTCTGTGACTCTGTTGCTGCGTTTGGTAAGGGCGTTGTTTGGGATGTATACGTAGGCATTGTTGCAGTGGTTGCGGTTTCTGGTGCACTGGCAAGCGCAAACAGCGGCATCAATACATGGCTCAGTTCTATAATTGGTGGTCTGTTTCAAGGCATGAGCTTTCCCGTGATGATCCTCGTGGTGACCGTACTTTGCGGCGCAGTAACTCAAATTTTCTCCAATACGGCGACCATGGTAATTGTTTCTTCCATTATTGCACAGTTCTTGATTCCTCTAGCAAATCAGGGGGTTGAAGTCACAGTGTTCCCAGCCTTGATTGCCCAGGTGACTATGCTTGGTGCCCTGACCCCGGCAGCTTCTGGCTATGCTGCCATGATGTTGGCTCTGCCACCGCATCAGGCCAATCGCGGCTGGATCTTGAAATGGGGCCCACTTGTGATTTTGGTGTATATCCTGTGTGCCGTTCCTGCGGGGATCCTAGTAGGATACGCATTTTAAAGTCTTACACATTATTAGTATAGTCGTAAAATGCAATCATACATATGACCGTGAATCAATCAAACATATGATACGTTAAAGTTTTTAAAGGAGGATGCTATTATGGATGAGAATACCAAGAAATTGCTGAGCCAAATCAAGCCGCTGACTGATTTCCCGAAAACCCCCTACCAGCCGAATATAGAGGTCGACTCTATCCGCTTCCGCTGGATCAATGCGCAGTGCTATCAGTTTGAATTGCCTGATGGAAAGGTGCTGATGACCGATCCTTTTTTCCCCCAGCATCCCAAGGCATGGGTGGATAAGGATGCCCCGATGCTTGGCCTGAATGACCTGGGAAGAGTCGACTATGTTGCAATCGGACACTCCCATTATGACCATACGGACAATCTGCCGGAAATTTTCAAAGAAAACTCTCCCATTGTGATTTGCGACCGTATCTATGCCCGTGAGCTGTCTAGCGCGTACGCATTTCCTGAGTTTAATATCTGCCCTGTTCTGCCGGGACAGACCTATCAGTTTGACAGCTTCAAGCTGGAGACTGTTCAGGCCAAACATAATGATTTGGGCAGTCCCTGCGACTTGGAAGGGAAGTTCTTTGGTCGTCCGGAGAACCCAAGCTTTGGTCCCCTCAATTCTTATGGCTCCCTCTTTAATCTCAGCTATCTGTTTACGCTGAAAAACAACAATTTCAGACTCGGGTTTTCTGTTGGGATCGATGTCTCTACGATGGTCGATGCGTGGAAGAACAGCGGCATGAATCTTCTCGTTCGGCAGCGGCTGCTGTACATTCATCCCGAAGAGTACGCAAAGGAATGCGAGGAGATTGGCGGACAGTTGATTCTACCCATGCACCACGATGCATGTTTTGAATATAACGCCGATATGAACGCCTTTACGCAGCGGGTCAATGATCTGTTGGATGAAGATGGTCGCCGTATGCGTATGTTTAATCCTCAGCGACTAAAGTGGTATACGCTCAAGTCTGGCATTTCGCTCGACTGATTCAACTCTACCCGAGAAAATGGGCTGCTCCAGCATGATATCCAGCCGATAGAAACGCATAATTGCAAATATATTTCTAAAGAAGCTATGCAGCCACTACTTGTGATTGCATAGCTTCTTGAATTTATTTTGCTTTTGAAAAAGGCAAAAAGCTTCCTTCACCTTCGATATGGCGCTGACACGTTACTTGGTCTTTGATACCCCTGTACAGCCGATTGCTCATTGACCAGTCGAGTATTTTTGTCGTTTTGCTCCCTAGTTAAGAGAGGGGGGGGATGGATGTGATCCACCGCAATGACTATGGCGGGCGGTGCCAGTTCGATGCTTATTGCAAGCTGCTACTGTACCATGAGGCAATCGACTATCTCCGGGAAATGCAAAGACGCCGTGGCAAGGAATTGTCATTCAGCGCTCGACGCCGCCCGAGATGGACAAGCTTTGTACCAGGGCGCCCTATGATCCTGACGGCCAGCCCTGTGTCCGGGTGGACGAGTATATGAAGCGCCGACAAAATGGGCAGGGTCAAAGATGTTTCCGCGTTAAACGCCCTCAAAGCATTGCACGGCGCACTTATCAGCATGCGCCGGGGTGAGACTCCCGTGGAGATTTGCCAGCAACCGTCCGTATTGCCTCTTTTTTTCAACTTTACGAAAGGGGAATTTATATGCAAGATAGTTTTGCAAAATCGGAATGCCCAAGACAAGAGTTGCCGCCCAAAAATGAAAAAACGACCTATTGCTTTGGCAACAGGTCATTTGTTGTGGAGCCGTATTAAGGAAAGAAGGTTCAGACGTCCAGAAAGTGGACCAAATTAGTATAGCCTTTTTCCTTCGCTATTTTTACTTGGCCGCAACTATATTGAGTTCGGCAGACTGACCGAAGAATTTTTCCCACAGCATGATATTCGCCTGGCAGCGGTTTCTGACAACATCGACACCACTGAGGGTGAGAACGAACTTGCCCCGATCCGCAATATGTTCAACGAGCAATACGCCCGCGATATTTCCAAAAAACGCCGCTTGTCAAACCGGGTGCGGGGCAATGCCGGTGAACCGCTTTCACCGCCGCCCTACGGCCACACGAAAGACCCGGACAACCCCAAACGCTGGGTAGTGGACGAGGAAGCCGCCGCCGTGGTGCGACGTGTATACAGTATGACGCTGGACGGCTACGGCACGGAGCAAATCGCCGCCGCCTTGTCTGCCGACAAAATCCTGACCCCAATGTTTTACTGGCGCAGCAAGGGCATAAAACGTCCCGGAAAAGTGACCGACCGGGAACCGCACAAATGGAATAGTTCGAGTGTCGTCAAAATGCTGTCTTTGCAGGAGTATTGCGGCGACGTTATCAACTTCAAGACCTATTCCAAATCATTCAAGCACAAGGAGCGGCTACCCAACAGTGAGGAAAACTGGGCAGTTTTCACCGACGTACACGACCCGATTATCGCCCGTGGAATATGGGAACAGGTACAGCAGAAGCGGAACAGGCCGAGCTTGCAGAACGGGTAAAAGCCCTGCAAAAAGAGCTTGACAGGGAAACCGATAAATCCGTCACAATGGATATGTTTATCGCCCGTGTTCGCAGGTACACCCGTGCAAAGAAATTGACGCAGCGAATGTTAAATGAGCTTGTGGACTACATAGAAGTCCACCACGCCGAGAAGATAGACGGCTTACACGTTCAAAAGCTCAAAATACATTACAACTGCGTCGGCTCGATTGAAGTACCTAATATATTGCCACTTCCACAGCCGGAAGTTTTGATACAAACGAGAAAAGGAGTAGCCATAAGCTACTCCAATTCTCTACAAGTCGTGAACTTGTAGTTATGAGTGTCCCAGACTTGAGAATGTCGTTACCATTCTCAAATCCTATAAGAACACTCGCACTGGTGCGAGTAATCATAATGGGCATGGAGAAACACTGATAAATCAAAGCTTGCAGCCGATAAGCAATGTTAAACTGTGTGAAAACTTAAATATTCCACTATGAAATGAAAATTACTTTTCTGCCATTTGATCCTCATTCTGAATATTTATTGACAGCCATCTTGTTAATACGTAGTTCCAATCCCTAAGTTTCACGTTAAGGAGATCGTGTATTTCTTGTAGTTTTTCAGCGGCTGCAGCTTCGTCGAGGCAAAAAGCGGGAAATAATAAATCCAGCGTTTGCAAGGACTTGAGCATGAAAGAATCTCGCTCTTGATTTTTTATCGAAAAGCGAGACGCATTCACTCTGCCAGCATAGCCAGTGCGTGCTTTTTCAGGTTTTGCTTGTCGATTTTGCCATTTGGCAGCTTTGGCAGTGAATTGAAGAATAAGACGCGATCCGGGATTTTGTACTTGATTATTTTATCCTTAGCATATTCACGCAGGGAGGCAGTGTCCTCCGTTTTGCCGTTTTCCAGTGACAGGCAAGCAACAGTCTGCTCTCCTAGATCGCTGTGCGGGACGCCTACAACGCATATTTCTGACACTGAGAAATGTTCGTGATACAGTTTTTCTATCTCAGCCGGAAAGATATTCTGCCCGCCGCGCAGGATGAGATCCTTTTTTCGACCACAGATATACAGATATCCGTTTTCATCTAGATATCCAAGATCCCCCGTGTGAATCCATCCCTCGGAATCTATGACCGCTGCAGTTTCGGCGGTATTATTGTAATATTCGAGCATCATGCCATAGCCGCGGCTTATTATCTCACCCGTCTGTCCGGCAGAAAGCATATAACCATCTCCGTCAATTATTTTGACTTCAACACCCGGATAAGGTGAACCGACTGAGTTCATGCGCAAGTTGAGACTGTCAGTGGGCTTTGACACAGAAATGGTGACCATCTCTGTCATCCCATAGCCGACAATCAGATCGAAGCCGAGCACTTTTCTGGTTTGTCTCATTAGGCCGGGGCCGCTAAGAGCGCCGGCTACCATACCTATTCTGACAGAGCTCAGGTCTCTGTACTGCTTCTCCTGCTCTGCCATTCCTCGGATAAACATCGTTGGCACACCGTAGACAATGGTCGCCCGCTCCCGCTGTATAGCATCAAGCGAGGCGGCGGCATTGAATTTTCTGAAGGTGAGAATCGTGCCACCTGCAAAAATGGGCGTGAGCATTCCGACAACTATACCAAACATGTGGCAGAGCGGCAAAGGCATGGCAAAAATGTCGCGTTCAGCTGCTCCGAGGGTGTCTTTAATATTAATTGCCGAGCGATATGTGCTTATAGCAGGGAGGACGACGCCCTTTGCCGCTCCCGTGGAGCCGGAGGTGAACACCATAAGATTTGGGTCTTTCCAGAGGTCTCTTTTAATTTCCGGGACTGGCTTTCCTTCTCCGAGCTTCATAAATTCCTCAAAATTTCTGAAGCTACACTTTGGCAGGTCAAGCAAAATGACCTCGCAGTTATGCTGATGTTTTTCTAAGAATTTTACCTGTTCTTCTTCTGAGACAATGACCGCCTGTGGAGGGGTTAATATGAAGCGATCAGTCATCTCCAGCTCATGGCAATTAGGAGAACAGGGGGTGAAAACGGCGCCGATAAGGTTCAATGCTAAAAATGTCATAATAAGCTCGTAACAGTTAGGTAAGAACGTTATGACGAAGTCGCCCTCTTTGATGCCGATTTCACTGAAAGCGGCGGCGGCTATCCGCGTTTTTTCCCAGAGCTCTCTATATGATATTTTCCTGTACCCATCAATAATTGCAGTATGTAAGGGTTGCGTCTCCGACCACAGCTCAAGATATTCTAAAATATTATCCGAAGTATTCATTTACATTACTCCCACTGATGCATGCGTCACAAAGCAATGCTGCGCTGTTATGGAGCCTAGCTTAACATTGCCCTGTGTAATTTGGATGGCATTATCTGTCTCTTTAATGTTTTAGGCATTAATCAACTCTGCTCTCCGGAAAACCCGGAGAACAAAGATGATTAAATATGCCACTGCGTCAGTTTATTTATCGGCTGCGTCGGATTTGAAGTTTGCCCATTCCTCCCTGGGCAGAGTCGGGGGATAAAATCCATAGTCCGGGTCATCTCTGCGGAACAGGACGCCTGAATCGTACATTTGCTTTATCTGCTCTTCATTGTAGCCAAGCTCTTCGAGGATATCCTCATTGTCCTTGCCGGCTGTCGGAGCTGCACGCCATATATGGTTCGGGAAATTCTTAGCCTTGGGGAATATGTTAGTAGTGTAGAACTCGTGACCGTTATCGTCGATGGTGATGATATCTTCGCGCGCGATCATCTGGGGATTAGAGCGTGCGTTATCATAGGTCGTGATTGGTGAGCAGGCGATACCATGCTCATTAAGCTCTTCATCACACTCTGCAACGGTTCTGCATGCGCAGAAATCGGTGAGAGCCTTTATCAGCGTCCCCGCGGCTGCGTCGACGCCATCTACCAGATAGGACTTGGAGCCCTCAAGCCCGAGCTCCTCCAGGGAAAAGCCCAAAAACGGCACACCCTTGAACTTGAAGCTTGCGCCGATAGGCGCACTGTATATCTGCCCGTCTTTGCAATTATAGACGCCCCAGCCTGCGATAAAGTTTTTCGAACCCATTCGCTCGTTGCGCTTTCCGAAATTCCAGGCAGCTTCGTAATAAGCCTGATTTGCGAGAACTGCCTCGTATGTAGCAATATCGAAGCTCTCGCCTTTTCCTGTCTTCTGGGCGTTGATATACCCCGCCAGAGCGGCCCAGGTGCACATGTTGGCAGTATATTGATCAGCAACATAGGCGTTGCAGGCCAATGGATCGCCATCTTTTTCGCCGTTTATGTACATCAAGCCACCAAAGGCTTGGGCAATGCCGTCATAACCGCCGCGCTTTACATATCTAGGATCACCGTACTGACCATAGCCGGAGACATGGACAATTACAAGTTTGGGGTTTACTTCCCACAGCACCTCGTCGCTGAGACCCCACTTATCAGCCATCTGGCCGCCCTTGGATGACTCGCATATAATATCGTTATCCGCGGCCAGCTTCAGGAACACTTCTTTGCCTTCGGGGGTGGACCAATCACAGACGATGCTGCGGTTATTACGGTGCTTTTTGTGATAGTACATGGCGGGATAATCACGGCCGGGATCGAGACAGTATTGGTTTTGCTCAACCAGGGTGACGGTGGCGCCGAGTCCACCCATAAAATGTCCGGCCATCGGTGCTGCAACATTAGTACCTACAGAAAGCACGTTCACGCCGTTTAAGACGCCAAACTGAGGAATATCGATTTTTTTCATTTCAAATCTCCTATGTTAAGTTACTTATTAGATAAATTCTCGCTCAAAGCCTTTTGTGTACTTCTTGACGACCTGACGACCAGCGATATAAACCATGATCTCGTCGGTTCCGCCTGCCATCTGGTTGCCGCGGGCATCGTTCCACATCCGCCCGACTCTGGCGTCCTCAGTATATCCGATGCCGCCGAGTATTTGCAGGGCGTCCGAACAGACCTCGACTGCGGTTCTGGGCACATAACGCTTTAGTAGCGCGCTGTCGAGCTGTACCGGCATATTGTTGTCGAGCTTCCAAAGGACGTTATAAGTCATGAGCTCCATGTTCCTGATTTTGAGCTCCATTTCGGTCAACATTTCCTGAATCATCTGATATTTTGTGATTGTCTTGCCGAAAGCCACGCGCTCGGCAGCATAGTTTGCAGCGTCATCCATACAGGCCTTTGCGAGACCCAAACTGTGTGCGGATATGACGCAGCGCTCAAACTCAAAGTTTTTCATCAGATTTATGAAGCCCTTGCCCTTTTCGCCGAGCAGCTCGCTTTCTTGAACGACAACATCCTTGAGCTCAAGCTTTGCAAACGGCATGGTGGTCTGGCCGATCTTCCGAAGCGGGCTCATGCTCACGCCCTCACGATCCACGGGAATCATCCAGATGGACATATCCCTGTTTGCGGCGTCGTTATTTTCGTCCTTTGCCACGACGAGGGTATACGGGAAGTAAAAACCGTTCGTAACGAAAGTCTTGCTGCCGTTGAGCAGATATTTTCCATCACCGATGCTCTTGGCATAAGTCAGCATAGAGCCGTTATCAGAACCGGCGCTGGGCTCGGATATGGCCAGTGAGCAGGGGGAGCGTCCGGTGGTTTTAAATTGATCGATTGCCCACTTTACCTGTTCTGAGTTGCCGAACTCGCATATGTCGAACATGACTAGGCTGTTGGTCATAAAGGGCATGGAGGCGCCTGTGGCATGGGCCATTTCTTCAACCAGGACGCAGATGGTGCTCTTGCTGGCAGGGACGCCGCCATGCTCCTCGGGCAGGCCCAGCAGACCGAAGCCGTCTGCAAGGTATTTCATAAAGATTTCGCTGGGAACATCGTTGTTTTTATACCAGCCCCAGACCGCTTCTTCGCTCACGTTTTCCGCGCAGAACTTCTTAAAACGGCTGACGAGGTCCATTTGTTCGGCAGTAAATTTAAAATCCATGATTTTGCCTCCTTTATATAGTCTTTAGTATTAAATTACGTGGGCCGCGTCATAGGCGCTGCGCACAGCGTCGATAATAAACGCGGGCTTTATCGCGTCGCCGACGAGATTGAGCTTTTCAACCCTGCCCAGCAGATCCTCATAGAGTGCATTGTTCGGGCGAGAGCCGATTGCGAGTATTACCGTGTCTGCCGGAATGGACTCGTTCGAGCCATCCTCTTTTTCAATGATAACGCTGTCCCTTTTAATGGAGACTACCTTGGAGCTTGCGCGAAGGTCGACACCATAGGTTCTCAGGCGAGAGAGCATGCCCCATCTCGTGGTGACGCCGATGTCGCTGCCGATTTTCCTCTGCATCTCGACAATGGCAACATCCTTGCTGCCCTTTGTCATCTGACGGTAGAGCTCCTCCGGAGTCTCCGCCTTGTGGAACATGAGAAAATGCAGCGCTTGGGGGGTCAGAGTGCCCATCTCGGCAAGCATTTCAGCAGTCTCCACGCCAACAGCGCCACCGCCGACAATTACAACCTTCTTCCCGACGTGAACGTTTTTCAGCAGCACGTCCCAGGCCTGCACAACATGGGCGCCGTCCTCCGTTCGAAGCTTCGGGGCAAGCGGTTCGGCGCCGGCAGCGACAACTACGCGGTCGAAGCTGCCGTTTTTGACGGCGATCTCAATTTCATCTGCATTCGCCTGTTTTCCCAGCACGATATTGACACCAAGACGCTCGCACTCATGGGCGAGGTATCTGCCAAATCTGGCAAAGTCGTGGCGCCCCGGAGGCGCGGAATTCAGCTCAAATTGACTGCCGACGTGGCATTTGCGCTCCCAAATAGTCACCTCATGCCCACGATTGGCAGCCACTCGCGCAAATTCCATGCCTGCGGGTCCGGCGCCGATTATGAGGACCTTTTCGGGATTTGCAGATTTTGCTTCAGTGGGGAGCTTGCCGTTTTGCATGAGCTCACTCTCCCGACCAACCTCGGCGTTTGCAAGGCAGGTAATTGCTTTGTGCGCCATAATCATATCGAGACAGCCTTGATTGCAACCGACGCAGGGGCGAATTTCGTCATATTTTCCTGCGGCGGCCTTGCTCATCAGATAGGGATCGGCAATAAGCGGGCGAGCCATGGCGACAAAGTCCACGACGCCCTCGTCTATGAGTCGCTCGGCAGTGGAGACATCCATGCGGTTGCTCTGAATGACAGGGATGCCGATGACCTCCTTGACCTGCTTGCCGAGGTAAGAATATACCCCGTGCGGCACGTCCATCGTGACCTGGGGAAGGAAGGTTTCATGCCAGCCGCCGGTAATGTGAATGGCGTCAACGCCGGCTTTTTCGAGGGCTATGGCAATCTCGCGCACATCCGCGTTTGTATTCCCGCCACGCATGAAGTCGTTGCCCCCGAGCCTGACGGAAATTGGCGCTTGGCCGGCTCCCTCGCGCACAGCCTTGACTACCTCGAGCAGAAATGTCATTCGCCTTCCGAGCGTTTCACCGCCGAATCTGTCGCGGCGGAGATTCGTGAGCGGTGATAAGAACTGACCGATCAGGTAACCTGAGTTCGTGCCGATCTCGATGAGGTCAAATCCCGCCTCAACAGCTCTTATTGCAGCGCGGTGGTAGTGTCGAATCATCTGCTCGCATTCTTCCGTTGTCAGCTCACGGGGCGTTTCTTTGGTATAGTTTGAGGGCACTGCCGACGGCGCAACGCCGACCTTGCCATGGTATAGCTTGCTGGGTGAATATCTGCCTTGGTGCAGAAGCTGGGCCATGATTTTCCCGCCCTCCTCATGCACTGCGTCGGTAAGCCGGCGCATGCCGGGGATGAAATCGTCTGAAAACAGCTTTATCATGTCGCTGTCCGTGTAATTGTCCGGGTCAATCTGTACGGCGCCGAGGTCAATCAGCCCAACGCCTCCGCGGGCGCGCTGGCGGATAAACTCAATCATGCGCTCGTTTATGCTGCCCTGGGTTTCGTCACAGAAGCCGTAGCCCGCAGGGCCCATAATCAGACGGTTCTTCAACTCAACAGAGCCGATTTTCCCGGGCGTATAGAAAATGGATTCTCTCAATATTTTCACTCTCCAGTACTTGATTAGTTGCAGCTGCCGCTGCCGCTGCCGCTTTTATTTATTGGCGAAGCTCGCCGCCCCCTCGGCAAATGAACCGACGGCGGTGCAAACAAACTGATTCCTATTTTCAAAATTGCATTGATTGTCCAGGTCGTTTTGCAGGCATACGTTGAGGCTCTCCTTGGTGCAAATAAGGCCAAGCTCAGCTTTTGAGAGTAGAGTGTCGGCGTATTCCATGGCGACATTCATCAAGTCCTCCGGCTCGACGATCCGGGATATCAGACCGATGCGCTCGGCTTCGTCTGCAAGAACGGGACGCCCGGTATACATGATTTCACTGGCTCGGGAGAGGCCGATAAGCCTGGGCAAGAAGTAACTCGAGCCCATATCAGCGCCGGACATGCCGACGTTTATATAGGCCAGGATGGTCTTGGCCTTGGGCACTGCGATTCTAATGTCGCTCGCCATGACGAAGCTCGCTCCGCCACCTGCCGCGGCGCCGTTCTGCGCACAGATGATCGGCTGGGGAATAGACCGCATGGTGCTGATGATGGCAGCCATTGTCTTTTGAAGCCACCACTGGTTGTTGAGGCGATCGGGCTGCTTTGAAAACTCGTCCATTTCCTTCAGGTCGGTACCGGCGCAGAATCCACGCCCGGCACCGGTTAGGATGACAACGCGGCAGTTGCGGTCATACTTCAGCTCGTCAAGAGTGTGCAAAAATTCGTCCGCAAGCCGGAGCGATATTGCATTGAGACTCTCGGGGCGTGTCAATGTAATGACCTTTATGCCGGGCTTGGGCTCAGTTGTAAATACGCATGTGTAATCGTAACTCATTTTTTCTCCTCCAAAATATGTTTTTATGTTTTGCGCAGTGATTTACATTTCCGCAACGACCTCGTCGCGCGGGAGATTTTTCCCTGAGGCAAGAGACACCCTTGCCATTACAAAGCTGAGTGCAGCCAGAGCGATTCCGATGATGAATACCGCATCGTATCCCCCTGTCCAGTCGACAACATAGCCGAGCAGCGTGGAGCCCACAGCAGCGCATAGGGAACCGGCGCTCGCGATATTGGAATAGATCTGCGCATATTCTTTGCCACTTCCGAAGCAGGCCTTCGCTATGATCGGGGTTTCAACGGCGCATGAGCCGTGCGTAATGCCATATAGGAAAATGCTGACCAAAAGCACTATAAGAGGAGCTGTGCCCTTGGCGAAGAGGGCGATTACTATGCCTATCAGACCAAATCCATAGGCGCAGACAATACCGAGGTTCAGGCTCTTGTCACTCAAGGCGCCGATGCCGATTTTGCCGAGCAGCTGACCATACATGGCAACGGAGCTTATCGTTGCGGCTACGGTGAGCGGGTAGCCGATAGACGTGGCGTATGAGGCCCAGTAGAAATTGACGCAGGTGTAGAAATTTATCGCTCCCGCCAAAATTGCTATGGTGTAGAATGTGCTGCTGCGCATTGCGGTTTTGAGAGAAACACCGGCGGAAATAGGATTCGAGGCCGCGGCGTTTATTCCAGCTGTCGTATCTTCAAACCCATATGGCACCTGGCCCTTGTCCGAGGGCTTGCTTCTTAACATGAAAATTGATGGTATGATGACAAATACTGTCGATATCGCCGTGTTTATCCAATAACCTGTGCGCCAGCCGCTCTTTGCAATAACCGCGCCCAGAGCAGGCTGGAGAATTATACCCGCGATTCCGGTGAAGGCCATTGCGATGCCGATGACAAGGCCGTTCCTTTTATGAAACCAGCGGCTTACCATTGTGGGCACAAGACTATACATCGGACCGGCGACTCCGAAGCCCTGAAGCGCCGCGGCTATGTAGAACGCCCAAATATGCTGTGCTGTCGCAAACAGCGCGAACGATGCGGCGATGCATACGCCGTCAATGGCGATTACCCATCTGATGTCGAGCTTCACGAGCATCCGGCCGAGAATCGGCAGTGAGAACGACATCACCAGGCAGACGATTGTCATGTATATCGAGAATGTACCCCTTCCGACACTGAAGGCGTCGGCGACCACGCTGTAAAAAATGCCGGCAGTACTGAATACTGTTCCAGCTCCTCCAAAAACAATCAAGCAACAGGCGACTGCTATGACAGTTGAATAGCTGGATTTGCTCTTACTTTCCATGCCCAAAACTCCTTAACTCTTTTTATTTGCACTTGTTTTTCTGCCCACTAACTAAATTTAGCTGATGAAAAGCAGAGCGTCAATATGATTTGTGAAAGTATTCTCAAAAACATAAAAATGCAATTTTGCATAAAAATCTATAAGCGAGATTTGAGAAAAATAAATGATTGCTTTAAAACAAAATGCAATGATTTTATAATTTTTATCTGATATTTTGTACAATTATCCAAATATTTTTTGGATAATTCGCTTGACATTCTTCGGCCAATGATTTATTTTGTAATTGAACAGTGCGGGTAAACATTATTTTTTGGAGGAAATATGCGAAATTGCATAGATATTTGATAGTCATTTATCAAACAATTTGGAGGTAAATATGTCACACGATTACGACAGCGGCTTTCTTGAGATGGTTCTGGACAACCTTGCCACCGGAGTTTGCGCGACGGACCCGACTGGCAAGATTATATATGTTAACAATACCCTTTGCTTCTTCACTGGATATTCGAGAGCTCAGCTTGTCGGAGATAATATATTCAACATGATTAGTCGTGGGCAGGCCGATACCTCAATGATTGAAGATGTCCTCGCGCAAAAGCGCAGCGTCTCGAAATTCTTGAAATTCAGACGTCGGAGCGGCACATTTATTAATCTTTTTATTACGCAAAGCCCCGTCTTTGATGAAAATGGCGAGATTGCCTACGGCATTGCCTTAGAGCGGGATATTAAGAGCGAAGAAGATCTATATATGAGATCCATGATTAGGGCTCGGAAAAGGGATGATGGCCCCGAATTCTCAACGGAGGAGACTGAGCTTATATATGAAAGCCCGGCGATGAAGCGCTTGGTTGAAAGCCTCAATACCGTTTGTACGACACAGATTCCGATTCTAATTGAAGGCGAGACAGGCGTAGGCAAAGAGGTCATTGCAAAATATATACACGCAAACAGCAACCACGGGAAAAAGCAGATGGTGTATATAAACTGCGCTGAGATACCCGAAAGCCTCATAGAGCAGGAGCTTTTAGGCTACGAAAAAAATTCATTTCCCGGGGCGGCAGAGGAAGGGAAACCCGGAGTATTTGAACGTGCAAATGGCTCCACCATCTTTCTCGACGAGATAAACGCACTTTCCACAGCGGGGCAAACCAAGATTTTACGTATTCTGGAGACAAGTACCGTGCAGCGCATAGGTGGGCAAAAGCGCAAGAATATTGACTTTCGGCTGATTGCCTCGACAAGTGAGAATCTTTTGACTTGCGTAAATGAGGGAACATTCAGACTGGATCTATATTATCGCATTTGCTCATACAGCCTGACGATCCCACCTTTGCGTGAGCGGCGTGAGGATATCATACCGCTGGTCGATCACTTTTTGGAGGACAGCTGCAGACGGTATATTTGCACAAAGCATTTTTCCAAAAATGTCTATGATAACATGCTCAAGTATGATTGGCCGGGGAATGTGCGCCAGTTGAAGATGACTGTCGAGAGCGCTGTGCTCACAAGTGCGCCATCGGTGAAATATATAAAAGCAATCCCGGACGAGATCGCAAAGCATAATTTCATACCGCACCGGTATCCGAGCGGTGACAAGGACGCCCTTCCCACATGGGAGCAGGAGCAGCTTAATAACAGCGAGTTGGGTTTTTGGGACAGCGGCAGATCCCTCGAGGAAAATATGGATTTTTATGAAAAGCGGATTCTTCTGGAGGCACGCCGGGTATATAAAAGCACGAGCCGGATAGCTGAGGCCCTGGGTGTGAACCAGTCCACAATATCAAGGAAGCTTGCAAAATATGGAATCTATTAAACGGTTCGGATCTAGCTACTCAGCTGGAGGGATCTGCCCAAGGCTGATGTTGGGGAATTGTCCACACATGTCAAGAAAATAAGCGTTAATAAAAAACCCCTGTAGTATTTGGTCGATGCAATCGATGATATTAATATTTATATGGGAAGGCGCTTGGGTGAAAATGCAATTAAAATCTATATGGCAGGAGAATAGCTATGAACTGGGAGCCTTGGACAGGCTGTTATAAAATCAGCGATGGTTGCACAAATTGCTACTTTTACGGACCGCATGCAAAACGTTATGGTCAGAACACCATCCAAAAGACGGATAAGTTCGACTGGCCGATTAGGAAGAAGAGCAACGGAGAATACAACATCAAGGGAGATAAAATCCTGGCAACTTGTTTTGCAACGGACTTTTTTCTGCCCGAGGCGGACGAATGGCGTAAGGAAGTTTGGGCCATGATCAGGGAAAGAACGGACATAGAGTTCTTGATTTTGACAAAACGGATTGACCGGTTCCGCGTGTCGCTCCCTTCCGATTGGCGTCACGGTTATGATAATGTAAATATAGGCTGCACCGTGGAAAATCAAGAAATCGCTGACTATCGGCTTCCCATATTTTTATCCTACCCAATTAAACATCGTTTTGTCGCCTGTTCACCACTGTTGACAGCAATTGACTTGTCAAAATATCTTGACGGAATCGACCATGTCACGGTCAGTGGTGAGTCGGGTCGCGAAGCGCGTGTCTGTGATTTTGATTGGGTGCTGGACATACGTGCTCAGTGCATTGCCGCG
>CAZHUG010000024.1:0-31235 GCA_964535405.1 uncultured Oscillospiraceae bacterium
GGGCTGGATTATGCCGAGGAATACCGCAACCTGCCGTATATCGGCATATTAAAGCCAGAAGTATATACAAAATAACAGCAGCGCGAAGGAAGTGATTCTTAATTGAAACCTCAGAAGAACCGGGCACGTGATCTCGGTTTCTACGCACTTATACTGGTAATACTCAGTACAGTTGTCTACCGCATGGCGGTGCCAAGCACGTCTGAGCAGCTGGTTTATTCAGACGTAGTTGATATGTTCAAGCAGGAGCAGGTTGAAAGCTTTAAGATCGACGGCTCGAACATTATTATCACCAAGAAGGGCGCGGCGGAAAACACGCCGGCCACCGTTTATGAGCTGTACGACGTTGGATATTTCCTCCATCAGATGGAGGATATCATTGCCGAACAGCACGAGGCGGGAGTAATTACGCAATATGATCTGGACGTCGGCTGGGTAATGCCCTGGTGGTTCAGCCTTCTGTTCTATGTGATAATCATCGGTGCGATGTTCGGTTTATGGTACGCGATGATGAACAAGAGCGGAGGCGGAGGCGGGGCACCGGGTGTCGGCAAGTTCGGCAAGGCCCGCACACGCCTCGGCAGCGAGACACAGAAGAAGGTGACGTTTGCGGATGTTGCCGGCTGTGACGAGGAAAAGGCCGAGCTTCAGGAGGTCGTACACTTCCTGAAAAACCCCAGAGCCTACACAGAAATGGGAGCTCGCATACCGAAAGGCGTTTTGCTGGTCGGCCCTCCGGGAACCGGTAAGACCCTGATAGCCAAGGCTGTCGCGGGCGAGGCGGGCGTTCAGTTCCTGTCAATCTCCGGCTCCGATTTTGTGGAGCTGTATGTCGGCGTCGGCGCATCCCGCGTACGTGACCTGTTCGAGCAGGCCAAAAAAGTCGCGCCCGCGATCATCTTCATTGACGAGATTGATGCCGTTGGCCGCCAGCGCGGCAGCGGACTCGGCGGTGGCCATGATGAGCGTGAGCAGACACTAAACCAGCTTCTTGTCGAGATGGACGGCTTTACCAATAACGAGGGCGTTATAGTCATTGCCGCCACAAACCGTGACGACATACTCGATAGCGCACTCACCCGTCCGGGACGTTTTGACAGACGCGTGTATATCGGCCTTCCTGATATACGCGGGCGCGAGGCGATACTCCGCGTCCATGCCCGCGGCAAGCCGCTGGGCGACGATATTAATCTCAACTCGGTTGCCAGGGGCACGCCCGGATTCTCCGGTGCGGATCTCGAAAACCTCTTGAACGAGGCTGCGCTCATGGCGGTCACAAACGGCAAACGCTTCATAACCTCGGTTGAAATTGAAGAGGCCATCCGTAAGGTTCAGATGGGTCCTGAGAAGAAGAGCAAGGTCATGAGCGACAGAGCCAGAAAGCTAACCGCATATCACGAGGGCGGTCACGCGGTCGCCGCGCACTTCCTGGAGCATGCGGACCCCGTTCACTATATCACCATTATCCCCCGCGGCGCCTCCGGTGGAGCTACGTATTTCAGACCCAAGGACGACCTGGAAAACTTCCACTCCTACAGCGAGCTGTTTGAGAACATTGTGGTATCCATGGGCGGTCGTGTTGCGGAAAAGATGTTCCTGGATGATATATCCACCGGCGCATCCGGCGATATTCAGCAGGCAACGAGCCTTGCCCGTGCCATGGTTACCCAGTTTGGCATGAGCGATCGGCTGGGCCCCATCAGCTATGACAACTCGGGTCACAGCATCTTCATCGGTCGTGACTTTGGCACAACCAAGAGCTACTCCGAGGAGACTGCCGCCGCTATTGATGAGGAAGTCAGGCGCATCTTTGACGAGGCGTATGACATGTGCGAGCGCATCCTGTCCGAGCATACCGACATCATGCATGGCTTGGCAGACTATCTGCTCAAGCACGAGAGCATGGACGGCGAGGACTTCGCGTACTTCTGCGATCACGGAGAGGTTCCCCCGAAAAAGGAGCCGCCGCGCCTCATTGACAATACTATCGAGCCTCCCGCAAGGCATATAAGCTACAACATGGATCCGGAACAGATCCCGGAATCCCAGGCGGAGCCCGGGACAGTGCCTGAAACACAGCAGGAAACGGAACCGAAGACAGAGCCGGAAGCTCCGTCCGAGGATAGGCCCGAAGAATAAAAAAACTAGGGGGCGGGAGTAATCCCGCCCCCATAAACAGGAGTGAGCCGGATGAAGCTTGGCATAGTGGGTCTTCCGAATGTGGGCAAATCTACACTATTTAACGCGATAACCAATGCAGGCGCTGAGAGCGCGAACTATCCCTTTTGCACGATTGAACCGAATGTCGGCGTGGTAGCCGTGCCGGATGAGCGTCTGGATTTTTTGGAAAAATTGTATTCACCGAAGAAATATACCCCTGCAAACATCGAGTTTGTGGATATCGCAGGTCTTGTCAAGGGTGCATCCAAGGGTGAGGGTCTGGGGAACAAATTTTTGGAGAATATCCGCCGCACGGATGCCATTATACACGTCGTACGCTGCTTTGACGACGAGAATGTCATTCACGTCGAGGGCAATACCGATCCCCGCCGCGACATCGAGATAATTGACCTCGAGCTCATCATGGCGGATATGGAAATGGTCGAGCGCCGCATAGATAAGGCAAAAAAGGCCGCCAAGGGCGGGGACAGAAAATTCCAGCAGGAGGCAGAGGTTTTTGAGGGTCTGCGCGAGCATTTAAACGAGGGGCGCAGTGCGCGCAGCTATGACTGTGCGCCGCAGGAGCGTGAGCTCATCCAGACCAGCGATTTACTTAGCCTGAAGCCCGTCATCTATGCCGCAAACACCGACGAGGCCGGCTTTATTGATATCGAAAACAACGCATATTATAAAACGGTGGAGGAGATAGCAAAAGCCGAGGATGCCGAGGTTTTGCCGATCTGCGCCAAGATCGAGCAGGAGATTAGCGAGCTTCCGCCGGAGGACAAGGCCATGTTCCTTGAGGAGCTGGGCATGAGCGAGGCGGGGCTTGAGCGGCTTATTAAATGCTCATATGCACTTCTGGGTCTAATCTCGTTTTTGACCTGCGGGCCGGACGAGTGCCGCGCCTGGACGATTACAAACGGCAGCAGAGCGCCTCAGGCGGCGGGTAAAATTCACTCCGATTTCGAGCGGGGCTTCATAAGAGCCGAGATTGTGGCCTTTGACGACTTAAAGTCCAGCGGCAGCATGGTTGCCGCGAAGGAAAAGGGGCAGGTTCGCAGTGAGGGCAAGGAGTATGTCATGAAGGACGGCGACGTGACTCTGTTCCGCTTCAATGTGTAAATAACAGCTCAATAAAAAGCGCAGCCACTTTTTTAAGTGGCTGCGCTTTTGCCTTGTCGTTCGAAAATCAGGTCTCTAAATACCAGTTGCTGGTCAGGCGGACGATAAGCCCTGCCATCTCGGCGGTGGTTTTCTTCATGCCCTCAGCCAGCCATTTGCGGATGATGCCCACGCTGCCTATGGCGGCAAAGGTGTAGATATACTCGGCTTCCCCGCGTGAAATATTACGCGTTGTTATAAAACTTGCAATAAACTGCGTCTCGATAATGCTCACGACCTTTGTCTGGAAACTGCTGTCTCCGGACTCGGAGAGCAGAACCGAAAACGCCTCCTCGTTAGCTTGAATGTAGTCGAGGATGCTGGTGAGATCCCTGCGCAGATCACTGCCTACGGCGGTAAAGGCGGGGCGAATCCAATGCGATGCGCCATCCATTATTTCAAGCTCGATGGAGTTTAAAAGGTCGGAGGGGTCTGAGTAGTGAGAGTAGAAGGTGGCGCGGTTAATACCCGCCAGCGCACAGATTTCGGTCACCGTCACCTTGGCTATTGGCTTCTCCCTAAGAATGGAGAACAGAGCGTCCCGCACGACCATCTTAGTGTATCGGACTCGCGCGTCCTGTTTTTTCTCCTGCATAGCATCACCTCAAATTTAAACTTTCTGCGTCATAATATACATTTACGACAGATTTGTATGGTATTTTTCATATTACAGAAAACTGGTAGTTGTTTTTTATACATAATGAAAATATACTATAAAAGTGAAAATAAATCAACAATTTGTTTATTACAGGGGGGAGCATATGGACAGGCTGACTCGCGGCATCACGCAACATCGCAGGACGGTGATAACGGTATTCCTACTTTTGGCGATCGTCTCTGCGGTTTTGTTTCTGGGTGTGCGCGTGAACTACGATCTAACGGACTATCTGCCGGAAGATGAGGAATCCACGGTAGCGCTGAACATCATGACGGAGGAATTTTCCTCGGCTGTTCCAAACGCGCGGGTCATGGCGGCTGATTTGTCGCTGACCGAAGCTCTGGAGATGAAGGCGCGCATTGCGGCTTTGAGCGGAGTGAGCGAGGTTATGTGGCTTGACGACGTGGCGGATTTAAAAACGCCGCTTGAGCTGATGAGCAAGTCGCTTGTGGAGCAGTATTATAAGGACGGCTCGGCTCTGTTTTCCGTCACTGTGGCTGAGGGCGCAGAGGTCGAAGCAATAGAGGGGATCTATGATCTGGTCGGCGATACCGGCGCCATAACCGGCAACGCCGCGAACAGCGCGTGGATGCAGCAGCAGATCGTGACCGAGGTCATGAGTGCGGTGGCGATTGTTCTTCCGCTGATAATCATAATCCTGATGATAACCACAACCTCATGGATAGCTCCGCTGCTGTTTTTGGCTACGATTGCTGTGGCGGTCTTGATAAACATGGGCACAAATATATTTTTCGGAGAGGTCTCATTTATCACGCAATCGGTCAGCCCGATTTTGCAGCTCGCGGTATCGATGGACTACGCGATTTTCCTGCTGGGCAGCTTTGACCGCTTCAGAAGCGAGATTGATGACGTTGAGGAGGCGATGCGCCGCGCAATAAAGCAGGCGTTTGCCTCGATTGCGGCATCTGCCGCGACGACGGTATTCGGCTTCCTCGCGCTGATGTTCATGAACTTTGGCATTGGCAGCGATCTCGGCATGAATCTTGTCAAGGGCGTTTCGCTCAGCTACATATCCGTGATGGTGTTCCTGCCTGCTCTTGCTCTTGCAAGCGTCAAGCTGCTTGACAAGACCAGCCACAAGCGCATTTTCCCTGAGCTGCGCGGCATTGGCAAGGGGCTTGTGAAGATACGAATACCCGCACTTATACTGGTTCTGCTGCTTGTCATACCCTGCTATCTGGGCCAGAGTCGCACGGATTTCCTGTATGGCAACGGCGACCCCGACCCCAGCATGCGCTACGGCGCGGATACCGAGCTGATTGCTGAGCGCTTCGGCGAGGAGACGGTCATAGTTCTGCTCGTGCCGAGGGGAGATCCGGGTTCTGAGGCAAGGCTGTCGGCAGAGCTTGAGAGCCTGCCCCACATACGCTCGGTCTTGTCCTACTCATCCGCGGTTGGTGTCATTCCTGAGGGTTTCCTGTCTGAGGAGATTGTCTCTCAATTTTATTCGGATAACTGGGCGCGAATAATAATATATACAGACACGGGCTTTGAGGGTGAGGAGGCGTTTGCCGCTGTATCCGGCGTGCGGACGTCCGCGTCAAGTTATTTCGACGAGTCGTACACCTGCGGTCAGAGCGCAAACCTCTATGACGTGAAGCAAGTTGTGACGGGCGATTCGACGAAGGTGAACCTCATTGCGATTTTGTTTATCTTCCTGACCCTGCTCGTGACCTTCCGCTCTTTGACGCTGCCCTTTGTGCTTTTATTTGTCATAGAGACGGCGATATGGATAAACCTCTCGATACCGTACTTCACGGGCGTGCCCCTGGTATATATGGGCTATCTCGTAATCAATACGGTGCAGCTGGGCGCGACGATAGACTATGCGATCTTGATGACGGACGGCTATGTGGAGAACCGGCGGACAATGGATAAGCGAACTGCGGTGGAGGAGACACTGCGAGTGAACTTCGTCTCCGTCATAACCAGCGGCTTCATCCTGTCTGGCGCGGGCTTCGCCCTGGGCCTCACCTCGTCTATGGAGGTTGTTTCGATGCTCGGCTACCTTCTTGCGCGCGGCACCCTGCTGTCGATGGCGATGGTGCTTTTGGCGCTGCCCGCGTTGCTCATGATCACAGATCCGCTTACCGCCCGGCTGACGCTGAAGGCCGGATTTAAAAAGTCCTTAAAAGAGGAGGCTGAAGTAAAATGAAACTTAAAAGAACAGTACTTGCTGTGGCGATGATCGCAGCAATGTGCCTCACGATCCTGCCTGCGTCAGCTCTGGAGGCCGACCCCGGCACGGAGGAGGTCATATATGCACGGCTCACAGCAAACGGTGAGGTGGCACACGCTTATGCAGTCGTCGCAATCTCTGCTGATGGCGAGAGTGTGTACTACGGAGATTTCTCAAGTGTCAAAAATCTGAGCGACACTAAGCCGATAGACTATGAAAACGGCAGGGTGAACGTGGATACCGGCACCGAGCGCTTCTATTATCAGGGTGAGCTGAGCGACGTGAAGCTACCCTGGCTTGTTGAGATTGAATACAAGCTTGATGGCAAGCTGCTTTCGGCGGAGGAGCTTGCGGGCAGGTCCGGCGAGCTTGAAATAAGCATGACGACCCGCAAGAACCCGGGCGTTGACGAAGTTTTCTTCAAAAACTACATGATGCAGGTGACGGTGACGCTCGATGCCTCGCTCTGCACCGATATTGAGGCTCAAGGTGCTTCCGTGGCGAGTGCCGGCGGCAATAAGGCGATAGCCTTTGCCGTACTCCCCGGCTCCGAGGGCGATATGAGTCTGACAACGACAGTCAGGGATTTCCGCATGGACGGCATCACCCTTGCGGCGGTGCCCTACGACGTTTCCTCGGCTATTGGCGATGCCGACAGCATAACCGATGGCCTGACCCAGCTGACGGATGCAATTTCCCAGCTTTCTGACGGCGCGGCGAAGCTCTCGACCGGCGCGGCCTCGCTCAACTCCGGCGCGGAGAGCTACGGCGGGGGTATAAAAACTCTCTCCGGCGGCTCTAAACAGATTGTTGGCGGTTCTGAGCAGATAAGCTCGGCACTGAGCTATATTGCCGGGGCGCTGAGCGGCCAGGGCGGCCAGGCCGGCGGCAGCATTGACCTGTCGGCGCTTATGCAGCTGCCCGCGGGACTCCGTCAGGCAGCGTCGGGACTTAGCCAGACCGCCGACGGAATAACCGGGCTTGCAGAGGGCTATGCAAAGGCCTACCCGGCGCTTGCGCAGGCGATAGCGTCCATCCCCGCGTCCAACGTGACGCAGGAGGAAATCGGCGCACTCATGGCACTGGCGCCGCAGAACGCGGCATTAGGTGCGCTTATCGAAAACTATCAGGCGGCGCAGACTGTGCGCGCTGTCTGGGCGCAAACACAGGCAGCTTTCGCAGGGGTGAGTGAAAATCTGCCCGCTTTGGGCGAGGCGGTCAGCTCTGTGGCGACAGCGCTTGGCTCGACAGCAGACCAGATTGAGCAGGGCATGGCGGCAAGCGGTGGCAGTATTGACCTGTCTTCACTTGCGGCACTGGCAGGTGCAATAGGCGAGCTTGAAAGCAACTACAGCGCCTTCCACGAGGGTCTGGTCGGATACACGGGCGGCGTTGACGAGCTTGCAGACGGCTGGGGCCAGCTCAAGTCCGGTATCTCCGGAATAAGCAGCGGTGCGGTCGAACTGAGCGACGGAATTTCCCAGCTCGACGACGAGACGGGCGAAATTCCGGCACAGATCGAAGAGCTCATGGGTGGCGGCGATGATGAGGACAGCTTCGCCGTGAAGTCCTTCCTCGACGAGCGCAACGAGGACACCGCGTTAGTGCAGTTCGTGCTGACAACGGCCGCAATCGAGCTTCCGGAGGCTGAACCAGAGCCCGAGCCGGAGGTAGAAAATGCGGGGATACTGAGCCTGATCTGGGAGCGGTTTCTTGCCTTGTTCAATTAATTGGAAAATTATGGTGTTGACATGAGGTGTACAATATCCTTGAAGTTTTTCGCTTTGGAGGATATTGATGGGACAGACATTACTTAGTATTGAGCACGTAACAAAGCGCTACGGCAAGACCGTTGCGAATAACGACATAAGCTTTTCCGTGGAGGCCGGGCAGACAGCTGTGCTGCTTGGCCCGAACGGGGCGGGCAAATCAACGATAATAAAATGCATAGCCGGACTTCTGCGCTTCAAGGGCGACATTCGCATCTGCGGCGAGCCCAACAAGACGATAGAGGCCAAGCGCCGCCTTGGCTACATACCGGAGATACCGGCGGTCTTTGATCTGTTGACGGTATCGGAGCATCTGGAGTTTATTCGGCGTGGCTGGCGGATGGAAGACGACGGCTACGGCGACGAGCTGCTGGAGCGTCTGGAGCTTGCCGACAAGCGCGACAAGCTGGGTCGCGAGCTTTCAAAGGGCATGAACCAGAAGCTTTCCATAGCCTGTGCGCTGGTGCACAAGCCTGAGGTTGCCATATTTGACGAGCCGCTGGTGGGTCTTGACCCGCACGCGATAAAGGAGCTCAAGGAGATATTCCGTGAGCTGCGTGCGGATGGTCGGGCAGTGCTTATATCCACGCATATGATCGACAGCGTCGAGGATTATTGGGACGTTGCCCACATCATGATGAACGGCTCCTTTGCCGCCACAAAGCACAACAACGGCCTTGAGACTGCTGAAAACCAGAGTCTGGAGGAGCTGTTCTTCGAGATAACCGAGGGCGGTGAGCACAAATGAGTGCATTGACATACCTGACCCTAACGAAGCTGAAAAACCAGATAAAGGGACTGTTTCGCTCACCTGCCAAGATGATATACACGGTCATCATGGTAGCCCTGCTGGTGTTTGTGATCGTTGCAGGAGATCATAACGAGGGCAGCCCGCGTCCGATTGCAGAGCTCGGCGCAATTGTGGCGGTATTTTATGTGTTTATGTTCACGTTGAGTGCAAACTCGGGCTTCTCGACCGGTATGAGTATTTTCAAGATGCCGGATGTGAACTTCCTGTTCGCAGGTCCGTTTAAATCAACCTCCGTGTTGTTTTACGCCATGCTCCAGCAGATGGGAACAGCTCTCATAATGGGCTTTTTCATACTTTTTCAGTATGGCTGGCTGCGCGGCAGCTATGGCATCGGATTTTTAGACATTGTTTACATCCTTGTGGGCTATTCCTTCACGGTCTTTACAAGCCAGCTCACGGCGATGGCAATATACTCGCTGACCTCCGGAAAAGACAAGCTGCGGCGCATCGTCCGCGCGCTCTTCATCGCCATTCCTGTGGTTTATGCAATTTGGCTGTTCACGATTGCACTGGGTAACCGGAACAACCTGTTGCCTGCGCTGATAAACGCGGCAAACACCCTGCCTGTACAGCTCTACCCTGTGGGTGGCTGGCTGGCAGCGGCGGCGTCAGGCGCTGTTGCGGGCAAGTGGGCAGTCGTGGCGATTGGTCTTGTCATATGGGCCGTGTACGTTGCGCTGCTGTTTATGGCAATTGGACGCTCGGGACAGGACTACTTCGAAGACGTTCTCCAGTCCACGGAGACGAGCTTTAATGTTCAGTCGCAGGCCAAGGAAGGCCGCATGAGCGAAACCGCGCCGAAAAAGCTGAGGATGGGCAAAACCGGACTTGGCGGCGGTCGCGGCGCATCCGTGTTCTGGTATAAGCACAAGATTGAAAACAGGCGCAGTCGCAGCTTTATCCTGAGCGGCACTCAGCTTATTTTTGCCGTTGTGAGCGTTGCCTTCGCTTTTTTCATACGGGAGAGCGGCGGCTTGATTGCTGCGGTTTTCTTCGTGGAGTACATGCAGTTTTTCTCTGTGGCACTCGGCAGACTCAACAGAGAGCTCACAAAGCCGTATATATATCTTGTTCCCGAGCCGCCGTTTAAAAAGCTGCTCTGGTGCCTGAGAGAGAGCGTGGAAGGCTTTTTCGTATCCGGCTTGCTCATCTTTGTGCCGATCTGTCTGATGCTGAAGCTGGGCCCTGCCGAGATGGCGATGACAGTCATAATGCACGTGAGCTATTCATATGTGTTGACGGCGGTGAATCTCGTCACAGAACGGGTGTTCGGAGGCACGGCATCGAAGACATTGGTCTTTTTGTTTTACTTCATAGTGCTTGCAGTTCTGGTTGCACCAGGAATTATTGCCGTGCTTGCTGTTGGCTCGTCAGGCTTTGTAATGCTGAGCGCAGAGTTCACAGGCTGTCTCGTTTTGACGATTGTAAATGCACTTGTGGCGCTTTTGGCGATCTTCCTGTGTCGGAATATGCTGGCTCATGCAGAGCTCAACAACTAAATAATCAGAAAGAGCCGCGAGGGTATGCCCTTGCGGCTCTTGTGTTTTGCGCTATTAATGATATACTGGAATCAAAATATTTTCATGGTTTAACCAAGCTTGAATTGGGGGTAAGTTGATGGAATTTGGACAGATAGTGGCACCTACCATAAAGGAACTGTTCATTGAACGCATAGCAGGCATGATATTTTCAGGCGCCCTGAAGCCGGGCGACAGGTTGCCGTCGGAGCGCGACCTGGCAGAGCAGATGAAAATAAGCAAGACTATAGTCCACCTTGGCCTTGAGGATATGTCGCGCATGGGTCTCATCGATGTCGAGCCGCGCCGCGGCACGATTGTCGCGGATTTTGCCAAGACAGGCAACCTTGAGACGCTAAACGCCATCCTGCGCTATAACGGTGGCCAGCTCGACCGCCAGATGATTATCTCAATTCTGGAATTGCGCTCGGTGATTGAGGGCGGCGCGCTTGTGCGGCTTGGCAAGTCACATACGGAGCAGGATATCGCCGTGCTGCGGGAATCCATTTCCGAGTTTGGGGATTTGGTCGGCACATCGGTGGACATCGAAAGTGCTTCTGCCAAGCTTGCCGAATTTCATGGCCAAATATGCTCACTATCCGGAAACAGTCTCTACCCGCTTGTCATGAACGCGTTTCGCGGCGTTGGAAGCCTGCTTTGGGAGTCCTCGGTGAAGTTCTGGGGCGGCAAGGCACTCTATGATCAGGGAGTGCGCACCATAAGCTTGCTTGAAGAGGGCAAGGGCGACGAGGCTGCATCCTATTTGCGCGCACTACTCGAACATTATATTGAAAATCATTTATAGAAGTTAACGGAGGAAGGTAAAATGACAATACAGGAAGTCTGGGACAGAGCGAAGGAGATAATGCACCCCAATTGCAAGGTCTGCAAGGTTTGCAACGGTGTGGCCTGCCGGGGGCAACTGCCCGGTCTGGGCGCTGCCGGCGATGGTGCTGCATGGACGGCGTGCACAGAATTTTTGGCGCGTGTGAAGATTAACATTGATACGGTCTACGAGTCCAAAGGTCAGGATACGACGCTTGAAATCTTCGGTAAGAGCTTTAAATACCCCATTTTGATAGCGCCTATCGGCGGCATGAACCAAAACTATAACGGCGCCATAAGCGATGCGGAATATACAAAGCTGATAACGCAAGGGGCGAAGCTGGCGGGAGTACTTCCCTCCACAGGTGACAATGCCAACCAAAATCAGTTTGAGCTTGGTCTGGAGGCCGTCCGTGATACCGGCGGGCTGAACATCGTCACGCTCAAGCCCTGGGCTGACACCGAAAGGCTGATTGACTCAGCTAAAAAGCTTGAAGCCGAGGGGGCTGTGGCTTTTGCCTGCGATATTGATGCGGCAGGCTTTGCAAACATGGGCAGTGCGGCGGCGCTTCTCGCGCCCAAGTCCATAGCGGAGCTCAGACGTGTGACACAGGCAGTAAAAACGCCCTTCATACTGAAGGGCGTGATGACCGCGGCGGGCGCCGTAAAGGCCGCCGAGGCGGGTTGTGCGGGCATAGTCGTCTCGACCCACGGCGGGCGCGTCATAGAGTCCGCACCCGGCACCTGCGAGGTACTGCCGGAGATTCGCGCGGCAGTCGGTGACTCCATCAAGATTATCGTTGACGGCGGAATACGCACAGGCACGGATATCTTCAAGGCGCTGGCACTGGGCGCGGACGCTGCCATGATCGGCAGACCATATGTGGTTGCCGTCCACGGCGGCGGAGCCGAGGGCGTGGCGCTGTATACCGAAAAGCTTGGCGCTCAGCTCAAAAACGTGATGCTCATGACGGGGGCGCAGTCTCTGGCGGGCATTCATCCTGACATGATCCGCATATCCTAAAATCCTACACTCCTGCGCTCAGCTTTTTGCGAGTCTCCTCGTTTGAGAGCTCGCGCAGCTCCTTGAGGAAGGGAAAAGGCTCGCAATCAGCCACGCCGTAGCTGAGATTTAGGCTGCGTTCAAGTTCAAGCCAGGTCTCGAGCGGCGACTCGTTGTGCTGTATAACCGCCTCCAGCCGGTCGAGAGCCTTGTAGAGCTTGGCCTCCCCGGTTTCGAGCGCGGACATTTCAGCAAAGAGTGCGTTAAGCTCTGCCTCCTGTTCAGGCAGGCGCGCGGTGAGCGTGGCGACCGCCGAATCCTCGGTCTTTTCGTGCTCCTCAGTTTTGAGAAATGAGGGGATATCGCCGGTTACGGCCTCGCCCCAGTCGTGTATGAGGCACATTCTGAGCACCTTGTCCATGTCGAGTTGCGGAAACTCGCCGCGCAGCAGAAAAGCCATGCAGCAGAGTCTGAAGCTGTGCTCGGCGACGGATTCGTGCCGGCCTGTGCTTGTCCAGCAGTGGCGGGTGTTGCATTTCATGCGCTCAAGTATGTGTAGAAAATCCATAAATTCATGTGTTGTCATCTGAAAAATCATTCCCTTCCGCAGCATTTTACCACGGAAGCAGGGGCTTGACAACAAGTGCTTATGCCGGCAAAATCTAAACCGAAAGGAAGCGAATATATGGAAATAGTAAATACGACAGCCGCCCCGGCGGCCGTCGGTCCCTATTCACAGGCAGTCGTTTCAGGAAACCTTGTCTACACCGCCGGACAGATCCCGCTAGACCCCGAAACGGGTCAAATTGTGGGACAGGACGTGGCGGCTCAGGCGGAGCAGGTCATGAAAAACCTCGACGCTGTCTTGAAGGCTGCGGGCAGCTCCTTTGAAAATGCTATCAAGACCACCTGCTTTTTGGCGGATATGGGCGACTTTGCCGCCTTCAACGAGGTCTACGGCAAGTATTTCACAGGAAAGCCTGCCAGAAGCTGTGTCGCGGTCAAGACACTGCCGAAAAATGTCCTCTGCGAGCTTGAGGTCATTGCCGAGGTGTAATTTGAATAAAAAAGAGTTTGTGGCGCATGAAATTTTTCATGCGCCACAAACTATACGTCAAAGCTTATTCAACTGAAATCATGTAGTAGTATACAGGCTGACCGCCGTCGACAATGCTGATTTCCGCGTCAGGGAAACAGGCACCGAGCTTGCCGACCGCGACCTGAGCCTCGTCGCCGTTGACATCCTCTCCGTAGTAGACGGAGATAATCGCGGGTGCAAAATCGTTTATCGTCCAGCTCAGCTCATCGAACAGGGTGTCGATGTTCGTGTAGCTGCCCAGCAGGGCTCCGTCCATGAGGGCGAGGTATTCGCCGGCGTGGATGATGTGTCCGTCGAAGTCCGAGTCGCGCGCGGCATAGGTTATCAGTGCGGTGTGGACATCTGACATGGACTGCTTCATGTCCTCAATCATGCTCTCTTCCCCGGCAGAATCGTCGAAGGAAAGCAGGGCGGAGATGCCCTGGGGCACGGTCTTGGTTGGAACAACGACAACGCGCTTTTCCGTGAGCGGTATGCACTGCTCAGCCGCCATGATAATATTTTTGTTGTTGGGGAAAATAAAGACTACCTCCGCGGGGGTGCGGTTGACTTCATTTAAGATATCCTCGGTGGAGGGGTTCATGGTCTGGCCGCCGGTTACGACCCTGTCGGCGCCCAGCTCGCGGAAGAGCTGGGCCATGCCGTCGCCCGCGCAAACGGTCACGGTGCCATACTTCTTCTCAGGTTCGGCGATCACGGGCCCGGTCGCGGCAGCTGCGACCTCGGCGTCAGTTATCTGCGAGTGCTGCTCACGCATGTTCTCGATTTTGATCTTCAGCAGCGGGCCGTAGGTCAGCGCCTCGGTCAATACGTTGCCGGGCACGTTCGTGTGAACGTGGACTTTTATGATCTCATCATCGTCAACAACCACGGTGCTGTCGCCCAAGGTCTCAAGAAAGCTGCGCAGAAGAGCAGGATCCTTGGGGTTCTCGCGGCCGACAATAAACTCCGTGCAGTAGGAGAAGGCGATCTCCCCCGTGGAAAAGTCGGAAAAATCTGCGCGCTCACGCGGCTCACTTATGCCGTCCTCGCCTT
The DNA here is from genome assembly GCA_964535405.1 of uncultured Oscillospiraceae bacterium. Taxonomy (GTDB): domain Bacteria; phylum Bacillota; class Clostridia; order Oscillospirales; family Oscillospiraceae; genus Scatomorpha. The sequence continues at coordinate 14,242 of CAZHUG010000024.1, forward strand.
CAACCGGCACAAAAGGCACGAATGCGTCGCCGCGCAGCACAGAAAGCATGGCCTCAAGAATGAAGACATAGCCTTTTCCGCCTGCGTCCACAACTCCGGCGCGAGCCAGAACGGGGTTTAGGTTAATGGTGTCAGCCAGAGCCTCGATAGCGGACTCAAGTGCGCAGGAAAGCATGAGTTCGACGTCAGAGCCGTTCTCCGCAAACTCGACAGCGGCGCTTGTGGCGACGCGTGAGACCGTGAGAATCGTACCCTCTGCGGGCTTCATGACTGCCTTATAGGCGGCATCAACGCCGTCGCTCATGGCGGCGGCAAAGAGCTTCGCATCGGCAACGTCGTGACCCTTCAGGCGTTTGGCTATGCCGCGAAACAGCAGAGACAAAATGACGCCGGAGTTGCCGCGCGCACCACGCAGCAGGGCGGATGCCGTACAGCCTGAAGCGTCACCAATGGAGCTGAAGGATTTCTTTCTCAGCTCGGTTACGGCGGCACTCATGGTAAGGCTCATGTTGGTGCCGGTGTCGCCATCGGGGACGGGAAATACGTTTAGCTCGTTTATGAGCTGCTTGTTTTGTTCTAGGGCGGCGTTGGCACACAGGATCATGTCGCTGAATACTGCCGCGTCGATAAATTCTCTCAAGAGGGGATTACCTCCGGGTTCTATTTCTTTTCTATGCGGCATCAGCCGATAAGCATGGTGTCAAAAAAGACATCCACGCGCTTCACAGGAACACCTGTGGCATGTGAGACTTTGTAGCTTACTTCACTCATAATGCTGCATCCGAGTGTCATCAGGTTAACACCGTGATCAACCGCAATATGCAGCTCGAGTGATACGGTGCCGTCGTCGCCAAGTTGGGCGATGACGCCCTTGGACATGGATTCGCGACGGAGCTGGAAGAAGCCGCCGTCCTTATTTTGCGCGGCCATGGCCTTAACGCCGAAGCAGCTGGTTGCTGCGTCGCCGGCCAGGTTTGCGAACACCTCGTCGGTGATACTGATGATGCCGCCCATGTTTTCGATCCTCACCATGGCGTTTCTCCTTTCGGTGATTCTCCTGTCCGATATTATTAGCCCGGACGGGATAACATTATATTACATGTGCTCAAAAAGTACAAGTACAAGTTTCTGCACAGTTCTTGTAGAATCAATCTGTTTTAGAGCAAAAAAGTGCTTTTTGCGACTTAGTTGTGCCTTTAGGAAAATAAAAGCTTAAAACTATGATTTTTTTGTTGGCTATCGAGGTAAATATGTGTTTACAGAAAGGCAGGAAAGTGATAACATTATAAGGCCTATAATCACGTATCAAGCAATGTGATTAAAATAAAATGTGGAGATGAAAGTATGGCGAGAAAACTTAAGACTATGGACGGCAACCAAGCTGCCGCTCATGTATCGTACGCATTCACAGAAGTAGCCGCGATTTACCCGATCACACCGTCAAGCCCAATGGCGGACTTTGTTGACCAGTGGTCTGCTGCGGGCCAGAAGAATATTTTCGGAAACACCGTCAAGGTTCAGGAGATGCAGGCTGAATCCGGTGCAGCGGGTGCGGTTCACGGCGCACTGAACGCCGGTGCACTCACGACTACCTACACCGCTTCACAGGGACTCCTGCTCATGATCCCCAACATGTACAAAATCGCGGGCGAGCTTCTGCCCAGCGTGTTCCACGTCACTGCGCGTACCCTCGCAAGCCACACTCTGTCCATCTTTGGCGATCACTCTGACGTCATGGCCTGCCGCCAGACCGGCTTTGCAATGCTTGCCGAGTCCAACGTTCAGGAAATAATGGACCTTTCTGCCGTCGCTCATCTGTCGACACTGAAGAGCCGCGTTCCCTTCGTGAACTTCTTTGACGGCTTCCGCACCTCCCACGAGATCCAGAAGATCAAGGTCTGGGATTACGAAGATCTCAAGGAAATGTGCGATATGGACGCTGTTGACGCGTTCCGCGCACGTGCGCTCAATCCCGAGCATCCCCAGATGCGCGGCAGCCATGAGAACGGCGATATTTTCTTCCAGAACCGAGAGGCATCCAACAAATACTACGAGGCAGTGCCCGGCATTGTCGAGGAGTATATGGGCAAGGTCAACGAGAAGCTCGGCACCGACTATCAGCTGTTCAACTACTACGGCGCAGCCGATGCAGACCGTGTCATCATAGGCATGGGCTCAATCTGCGACGTGACCGAGGAAGCGATTGACTACCTCAACGCCAATGGCGCGAAGGTCGGTCTAATCAAGGTTCGTCTGTATCGCCCCTGGCGCGCGGACAAGCTGCTGGCAGCGATTCCTGCCACCTGCAAGACCATCGCGGTTCTTGACCGCACCAAGGAGCCCGGCGCACTGGGCGAGCCCCTGTATATGGACGTCGTGACTTCCCTTGCCAACGCAGGCAGAAACGACATAAAGGTCATTGGCGGACGCTATGGCCTGTCCTCCAAGGACACGCCTCCCTCCTCCGTCTTCGCAGTATACAGCGAGATGGAAAAGGCAGCGCCCAAGACCCAATTCACTGTGGGTATCGTTGACGACGTCACCAATCTTTCGCTCGAGGAGACCGCAGCTCCCGACACCAGCCCTGCAGGCACAGTGTCCTGCATGTTCTGGGGCCTCGGCGGTGACGGTACCGTCGGCGCAAACAAAAACTCCATCAAGATTATAGGCGACCACACTGATAAGTATGTCCAGGCTTACTTCCAGTATGACTCGAAGAAGACCGGAGGCGTGACCATCAGCCATCTGCGCTTCGGCGACGAGCCCATAAAGAGCCCGTATTATATCAACAAGGCAAACTTCGTGGCCTGCCACAACCCGAGCTATATCACAAAGGGCTTCAAGATGGTTCAGAAGGTTAAACCGGGCGGAGTCTTCCTGATAAACTGCCAGTGGAACTTCAAGGAGCTTGAGACTCATCTCGATGCTGATGCCAAGCGCTATATTGCCAGAAACAAGATTAAGCTTGTCCTCATAAATGCAATTGACCTTGCCGAGAAGATCGGTATGGGCAAGCGCACCAACACCATCCTCCAGTCCGCATTCTTCTCCCTGGCAAACGTAATTCCCGAGGATAAGGCTGCCGGATACATGAAGGACGCCGCAACCCACTCCTACCTTAAGAAGGGTCAGGAAATCGTCGACATGAACCACAAGGCTATTGACCTGGGCGCTACTGCCTACACAGTGGTTGACATTCCCGAGTCCTGGGCAGCTGCCGAGGACATCAATAAGCCCATCCAGCTGAGCGGCCCTGCTGCCACAGTGAAGATGGTTCAGGACATTCTCATTCCTGTGAGCAAGATGGACGGTGACAGCCTGCCTGTCTCCGCCTTTACCGCTCACGCTGACGGCACCTTCGAGCTTGGCGCGGCAGCTTATGAGAAGCGCGGCGTTGCAGTCTCTGTGCCTGAGTGGAATCACAATACCTGCATACAGTGCAACCAGTGCGCATATATGTGCCCGCATGCCACCATTCGTCCCTATGCTCTGACAGCGGACGAGGTCAAGGCCATGCCTGAAAATGCCAAGTCCGCGCCGGTTAAGGCGGGCAAGGGCAAGGGCGTTTATACCTACGCTCTGGCGATTTCTCCCCTGGACTGCATGGGCTGCAGCGTCTGCGTCGGAATTTGCCCGACCAACAGCCTGGCTATGGTTTCCATGGAGAGCCAGAAGGAGCAGCAGAGAGTCTGGACCTATATGACCGAGAAGGTTTCCGACAAGCCCGACATGCAGGATAACACCGTCAAGGGCAGCCAGTTCAAGCCGCCGATGCTTGAGTTCAGCGGCTCCTGCGCCGGCTGCGCCGAGACCAGCTATGCAAGACTCATCACTCAGCTTTACGGCGAGCGCATGATAATCTCCAACGCAACAGGCTGTTCGTCCATCTGGGGCGGCCCCGCTGCCACCAGCCCCTACTGCGTGAACAAGGAAGGCCACGGCCCGGCATGGGTCAACTCCCTGTTTGAAGATAACGCGGAGCACGGTCTGGGTCTGCACCTGGCAACTCAGAAGCGCCGCGACGACCTGGCTCAGGTAGTGCGTGAGCTTATCGCGGTCGATTGGTGCCAGCAGTCCATCAAGGACGCCGGAGCCGGGTGGCTTGAGGCGATGGACGACGGCGAGGCCTCCAAGGCCGCCGGAGCAAAGCTTCTTGCAGCCTGCAAGGATGGCGTTGAGCCCAATTGCAACTGCGACGCCTGCAGCCTCGCAAACGAAGTCATCAAGCGCGCCGATATGCTCACCAAAAAGTCCGTGTGGATCATGGGCGGCGACGGCTGGGCCTTCGATATCGGTTACGGCGGCCTCGACCACGTTATCGCTTCAGGTGAGGATGTCAACATCTTCGTTTTCAACACCGAGGTTTATTCCAACACCGGCGGTCAGGCCTCTAAGGCCTCTAACATCGGCCAGGTTGCCCAGTTTGCGGCAGCGGGTAAGGAGATCAAGAGCAAGGCTCTGGCCGAGCTGGCGATGACCTACGGCTATGTCTACGTCGCACAGATCGCCATGGGTGCAAACCCGGCGCAGACTATCAAGGCGATCACCGAGGCGGAGGCATACCCCGGCCCGTCCCTGATAATTGCCTATTCACCCTGCGAGATGCACAGCATCAAGGGCGGCATGGCAAACTGCCAGAGCGAGATGAAGAAGGCCGTCGACTGCGGCTACTGGAACCTGTTCCGCTTCAACCCCTCTGCCAAGGCACCCTTCACCCTTGACAGCAAGGAGCCTGCCGGCGGCTACCGCGAGTTCCTGCTCAGTGAGGCTCGCTACTCCCGCCTGACCCGCGAGTTCCCCGATCGTGCAGAGCGTCTGTTCGAGGCCTCTGAGGAGAGCGCGAAGGCCCGCTACCAGCATCTGCTCAGACTTAAGAAGATGTACGAGGAAAACTAAATAATTAAGCTGAAAGGTCTGCGCCAGACGGCGCAGACCTTTTTTTGTCAGGAGACGATTTCGAATTTCAGACGGCGGTGCCGAGGGTACGATGCTATCTGAAATGAGAATAAAAAAGCAGGCACCGCGGATGCGGTGCCTGCTTTGTCTTAAACCCTATTCAGCGATCCTGCGAGCGCCGACATATCTGCGGGAGTAGTAGTTCTCATCCAGACCGGAAATGGTCACGTAGCCGCAGCCTGAGCTGCTGTGGATGAACTCGCCGTCGCCTATGTAGATTCCAATGTGTCCGATGTAGTTGGAGCTGCTGCCGAAGAATACTGCGTCACCGATCTGGAGACTGTCTTTTTCGACATAATAGCCGTTCTTATAGATGTCTGCGGCAGTACGGTTCGTCTGATAGCCCATTGTCTTGAAGATGTAGCTGACGAAGCCGGAGCAGTCAAAGCCCGTTGAGGGCGAGGCACCTGCCCAGACGTAGCTGTAGCCCAGGTATTCCTTGGCAAGCTCTACGACCTGCTCTCCGATGGTCAGCGCAGCGAGCCCGTCCCTGTTAAGGACAATTAAGTCACTGCGTATGTAGCCCGTTTTGCCGCCCGCTTTCACCTGATACCAGTTGCCTGCTACCCCGGTGATATCGACTCGCTCACCGTCGGTGGTGACTCGAACGATGCTGCTGTCAGTGCTTGCCTGACTGCGCATTCGAACCGAGCTGCCGTCAATCCAACCGCTGGTCTTGAGCGGCATGGTTTCGGAAAAGCTGAGGTATTGTGAGTACATATAGCCCGAGGTCCCGTTGTGGTTGACCTTAAACCAGCCGGAGCCGGCATCGGACTCGACGATGACGTCGGCGCCCTGAGCCAGAGTGCTGACAATCTGCGCGCTTGTTCCCGCGCCGGAGCGCAGGTTGACGGAGGTCGTGGTTTCCGCGCCGCCAATGCAATCCGCACCGGCTGAAACAGCCAGCGCACAACAACACAATGCGGACAAAGCGAGTGTCCTTAGTATTCTTTTGCTCATATCCTTATCCTTTGTTTCTGTGATTGAAGCTATTTGGCGGCAAGAGCCCTCTCAAGCCAGACGGATGCAACATCCATGGCGGAATAAAGACTGTCCTTCTCGCTTTTCTTAACAACTCTGTCCCTGCTCTTGAGAGCGGGATCGGTGAGTTGAAGCTGGACAGAGACCTTAGTGGCCACGTTCAAATCCTCGATTTTCTTTGTATCAAGAATCTGCATCATAATTATATACTTATCGGCCATACTGCCAAAATAAATAATATTGTCCTTCCGACGAAGTGGGTATCCCTTGTATTCAAGCTCCTTGGGTAATGCCATTATTACTACCTCCATATGGATAGGGCCGTGGGCCCTTACAACGTTGTAACCGAATTGTAATTCATTTTTTCTTTTTTGTCAACCTTTGACTCGCATTTGGAAAATTTTTCACATATAAACAGGGCCGGTAATACACCGGCCCTGTGTTATCGGGCGGGGTATTTTGCTATCCTTCGAAGCCGTCACCCACGGGATTCGAGGGCTCGGGCGGTTCCGGGTCGTCCGGATCGGTTGGCGGCACTACCGGCTCTGACGGAGACACGGGAGGCTCGGACTCTGCCGGGCTTTCAGATGGCGGTGGAGAGGGGCTCTCAGATGGAGTTGGTGAGGGATTGTTCTGCTCCTCAAGTGCATCTGCAAGGTCGCCAAAGATTTTTGTGTCGGCACCGATGGAGGGCAGGGGGAAGGATTTGTACTCCAGTCCATCGTGCACGGGTCCCATGATTTTCTTCCAGATCTGCGCGGCAGGGTTGCCGGTGACATACATGGGCTCGTTGATATCGTAGCCGGTCCAGACAGCCGCGACGTAATACGGTGTCATACCGACAAACCAGCGGTTCCAGTTATTCGACGAAGTTCCTGTTTTACCGGCGACGGGCATTGTGCCGAGGAAAGCCTCGGTTCCGGTGCCTGCTGCGACGGCATTTTCGAGCATATTCAGGATGTTATATGCGGTGTTGGCGGTCCATGCGACATGTGTCTTGGCGGGGTTTTCAAGCACCGTGTGTCCGTTAGAGTCTGTCACCAGCGTGTATGTGCGCGAATCTGTGAAGATGCCGTCGTTCACAAAGGACGAGAAGGCCTGGGACATCTCGCGAACGGTGATGCCGTTTGTGAGCTCTCCGAGCGCCAGTGGCGCATAGTCACGGTCGCGATCGACAAGACTTGTGATGCCGAGCTTCTGAGCCAGGTAATCGTAGGACGCACTCACGCCGAGCTTATCGATGATCTGAGCCGCGACGGTGTTCAGAGATCTTCTGAGAGCCCAACGGATGTTTACGATTTTGTCGTAGCCGCCACCTGCGTTACGGGGATACCAGGTGGTCTTGGATAGCTGAATCTCGTCCGGGCCTGCGTCGTTCACGAGTGTGTTCTGGGTTATGAGACCATACTCGAGTGCGGGGCCGTAGACCGACAGGGGCTTTATTGAAGAACCCGGCGCGCGCTGAGAGTCTGTAGCTCTGTTCAAGCCGAGGTTAATTGTCTTTTCGCCTACGCCGCCTGCAAGGGCGACAATCTCACCCGTGTATGGATCCATGATTACCATGGCGGACTGGAGCTGCTGGTCAGAGGCGCGATAGGGCTGGGGGAGCTGGTCGAGGTTGTTGTATATCGCGTCCACCTTGGCCTGAATGCTCAGGTCGATGCAGGAATAGATTCGATAGCCTCCCCGGTACAGCAGGCTCTCTGCAGTCTCGAGGTTGACACCCTTTTGATCCATTATGCCCTGCAGCACGTCATATATAACGGTCTCTTCATAGTAGGTGTAGATTTCCTGCTCGTAGGCCTGGTTTTCGGAGCGGACAGGAACAAGGGTCTCGTTGACGGCCTCGATATACTCGTCATAATCTATATAGCCCTGCTCGTACATGCAGCGCAGCACAACTTCCTGGCGTTCCTTGTTGAGTTCAACACTGGCAAAGGGGCTGTATTTCGAGGGGTTATTTGTGATACCGACGATGGATGCACATTCGGCCAGTGAAAGCTCTGAGAGGTTCTTGCCATAATAGGTTTCGGCCGCGGCTGCGACGCCCCAGCTGCCCTCGCCGAAATAGACGGCGTTGAGATACCACTCAATTATATCCTTCTTGTCGTTGTTTTTTTCAAATTCAAGTGCCCTGAAAATTTCCAGCAGTTTTCGTTGAACCGTGGCCTCATCAAATTTGGTGAGGTTTTTTATGAGCTGCTGGGTGATTGTGGAGCCGCCAAAGTCGCTTTTCATGCCAAGGAACATGTTGACGAACGCTCCGACAGTACGGTACCAGTCCACGCCCTTGTGCTTGTAGAAGCGCTGATCCTCGATTGCGACCAGTGCGTGCTCAAGATCCTCGGGTATCTGGTTGTAGTCAACCCATGTGCGCTTTTCCTTAGAGGAGAGCGTGACAAGCTCCTGCCAATCGCCATTTGAGTCCTTATAATAAATTATACTGGACTCTGCAAGGTTAAAGTCTGACAGAGAGACGTCGAGATCCTCTGTCAAGCAGGTCTTGACATAAAACGCGAATACGCAGGTAAAAAGCAGCCCTGTCGTGATAAAAATAAGCAGGACTGTGATTATTACTTTCATTATGCTGCCAAAAACGCCAAAGGTTGTGTTGACTGTTGCGTCTGCGGCCTTGGCAACCGTGAATTTTTTTTTCGATTTCATTGGTATAGCTGCACCTCCGTGCCCAACTGACCAAACCTCTATAGTATTCTAAAACAAGAGTATAACACAAAATGTCAAATCCGAGTAGACACATTGTAAATTTTTCTTAAAATGTATTATTGAGGTATTATTATGACCAGATTGTGGAATAATTCTTCCCAAAGGGAGTGGATTATAACATGAAAATATGGATAAAGGCAAGTGGATTAGCGGTTTTGACAATCGCCGCAGCGCTAACGGCATGGAGCGCCGTGAACGGGATCATGGGCGATAAGGAACCGAACGTGCCTCAAACAGTGCGTGCGGGATATAGCTATGAGCCCAGCTGTGGTATTGAAGACGCAGAATATATACTCAGAGCGGGCGACGGATATATCTGCGTTTTTGCAGCCGGTGAGGCTCAGACACCGATTACGGTAACAAATATCGAGCTACGTTCGCTGCGCGAGGTTGACAGGCAAGTGATTGAACAGGGCATGGCCGTCGCGGATAGGGACGAGCTTATGTCGCTGCTGGAAGATTTGGGATCATAAAGCGACAATAAAATACGATTGATTTCTCGCTTCATATGGGGTACAATGTAGTTAGAAAGAAAAGACGGAGGGTACGCCATGGATGCCGATTTCGGAAGCAGCTACATCACCATCGAGGACGAGGAAGGCAACGAGTTCGAGCTCGAGCAGCTTGCCACACTTGAACACGAGGGCAAGGAGTATTCAGCGTTTCTTCCTGCCGATATGGCAGAGGATGACCCTGAATACGGATACATTATACTCCGCATTGAGCACGAAGACGGAGAAGAGCTGTTCAGTTCAGTAGATGATGAAGAGGAACTTGTAGCGGTTTATAACCGTTTCATGGATATCCTATTCGATGACGAAGACGAAGAGGACGACGAGTACGACGAGAATATAGAGGGATAAGTTCCTCTTAGTCTCAGTAAAATAGTAACGTCCTGCCCTGTTCGAGGATTTTTGGGTCCTTTTAAACCCACATTTTTTATAAGGGACGCCATATTCGAGCGTGGATTGCAGGCCTCCCGGCTCAGGCTGGATGTTGGAAGCAAGGTAGCGCAAGAGAGGCGACCCACCTGCCGGAGACGTGCAGGTTATAATTGGACCCCCACGGCAGTGGCGGGGGAGCCGCCGACCGCAAGGTCGGCGGCTTTTGTCAAGTAATTTCCACCGGAAAAGCAGAAAAAGATTTTGTTGACAAAAAGAGAATCATTTGTTATCATGGTCGTCGCCGGTGTTGCGCTGGTATAGCTCAGTCGGTAGAGCAGCTGATTTGTAATCAGCAGGTCGGGGGTTCAAGTCCGTCTACCAGCTCCACCGCGGCTTTTTATCTATATGGGGGCGTTCCCGAGTGGCTAAAGGGGGCAGACTGTAAATCTGTTGGCAACGCCTACGGTGGTTCAAATCCACCCGCCCCCACCAGTATTTATCAAAACCTGTCGAAAAAGCAGAAATGGCTTTTTCGACAGGTTTTTGCTATAATGAGGGCGATTAATATCTTTCATAAGCCTTATCAAGTGAGGGGGCCGCAGGTCTATGAATATAATATTGGACGAATTGGAAAAACATATACAGATTAATGAATTTCTTGCCGGGAATCGGGAGGAATATCGCGCCCTTTGGCAGGATTTGCAGAATAAGTATTCCGCTTATGAAATAGATTTCTGTTACCATAACTGCGATGACCCGGCGGCATTTATGGCTGAAATTGGCGCGTCCTTGCTTGAGTCATGCGTAGAAATGCGTCTTGCACCGGGTGAGTTCATGCCGGCTGAGGGACTCCGGCCGCTGCGCGTCACGGATAAAAGCTTTGAGTTGTTCAAGGCCCTGCACGATAAAGAGGCGTCCGGCATGTACTGGACAAGCGAGCGGGTCGGACAGGATCTAAGCCGCTGGTGTATATTCGTGTGCGGAGATTCATATATGATGATGAGTCTCTGGGGCGAGGTTCCGGAGGTTTTCGCAGTTCGGGCAGAGGGTGCGGAGCGCGGGGCGGCTCTGTTGTCTGCGGCAGCAGAGTTTGCGTTTGGTGCAGGCAAGCCGGCTGTGTTGTTTATGGCTGACGAGTCTGCTCAGAATCAGATTGACTCTGCCTTGTCGGTGGGCTTTAAGAGCTGCGGAAAATATGTCGCTTACAGATGTGTTATAACGGGGGCTCTTGGAAGATAAATCGTCACTCTCGCAAATTTAGCCATCAAATTACCGGGATATGCACGTTTTTTCTTCATATTGCCTATTGAAAACATCGCTTTAAAGAGTTAAAATTAGTCAACTGTAGTGTGAAATATGCAATATTTAAATAAAGAGAGGCGATTGGAATGCTGACAAACGAATATTTAAAGAGCGTATACGAGACGGTTCTAAAGCGCAATCCGGGCGAAACTGAATTTCATCAGGCCGTCATGGAGGTTCTGGAGAGTCTGGAATGTATAGTCGATATTCATCCTGAATACGAGAAGAACAGCATTATAGAGCGCTTTGTCGAGCCGGAGCGCTTTATTTCGTTTGCAGTGCCCTGGACGGATGACAGTGGCAGGCTCCGGGTAAACCGCGGCTATCGTGTGCAGTTTAACAGCGCAATCGGCCCCTACAAGGGAGGAATCCGCTTCCATCCCTCGGTTTCAGCCTCGGTCATCAAATTTCTCGGCTTTGAGCAGACGCTCAAAAACAGCCTGACGACCCTGCCCATGGGCGGCGGCAAGGGCGGCGCTGACTTTGATCCCAAGGGCAGGAGCGACGGCGAGGTAATGCGTTTTTGCCAGAGCTACATGACTGAGCTTTACAGATATATCGGTCAGTTCGTCGATATCCCCGCCGGTGACATCGGCGTCAGCGCGCGTGAGATCGGCTATATGTTCGGCCAGTATAAGCGCATTCGCGGCAACTTCGAGGGCGGCACACTGACCGGCAAGGGCATACCCTTCGGCGGTTCACTCGCCCGCACCCAGGCCACAGGCTACGGACTTTGCTACTTTGCGCAGGAGGCCATGAGCCACATGATAAAGAGCGGCTTCGAGGGCAAGACCGTGATCGTTTCCGGTAGCGGAAACGTCGCCACCTATGCGGCTGATAAGGCCGCCCAGCTCGGCGGACGTGTCGTTGCGATGTGCGATTCGAGCGGCTATATCTATGATCCTGCGGGCATTCAGATAAGCAAGATAATCGACATCAAGCAGAAGCGCCGCGCCCGCATAAAGGTCTATGCTGACGAAGTGCCGGGTTCCGAGTATCACGAGAATTGCCGTGCGATTTGGGGCGTGAAGTGCGACATAGCCCTTCCCTGCGCGACCCAGAACGAGATGGATGAGGACGACGTGAAAAAGCTGGTGTCCAACGGCTGTATCGGCGTTTTTGAGGGCGCAAACATGCCGCTTACTCCGGCTGCCATCGCGGCCGTACAGAGCGCCGGACTGATGTATTCTCCCGGCAAGGCCTCCAACGCAGGCGGCGTTGCCACCTCCGGCCTTGAGATGACACAAAACAGCATACGCATGAGCTGGAGCTTTGAGGAAGTTGATGAGAAGCTTCAGGGGATCATGAAGAGCATCTTCCACGCGGCCTACAGCGCCTCTGTTGAGGCGGGCAAGCCCGGTGATCTCATGGTCGGTGCAAACGTGGCAGGCTTCCTGAAGGTTGCCGCGGCAATGCTGGCGCAGGGCGCATAGGTCGATTTAAGTCTGATAACGTTAATATCGCGCTGGAAGCCTAGACTTCCAGCGCGATATTTAAATTTCTACACAAATTTTTTACTCTATGAAGCGGCTTGCCGCTCCCAGGCTTCCTCGGCTAATCGTTTAATGAAATCCTCCATCGAAGGCATTTCCCCATCAGGAAACAGCACATTCCACTTTAATGAGACCTCTTCGTTTTCACGTGAGCTTGACATTGCGCAATCGATCGCTTTATCAATTTCGAAACGCACCTCACCAACTGACACCTTATTCAATTTTGCAACCTTTTTGAGCAGCTTTCGCATATATGTACCTCCTTATCACATCGGTACGCGTTGTTTAGATTAACGATGTGACAAGAGCAGTATATTGCAAAATAGTTGCAAAGTCTGTCGAAGACTGTCAGGGAATGAAAACTCTGACATATTTTGTTGAGACTCGTTCTTTCTTGAAGCTTTTAGTCTTCTATGCCTCGTCGCGAATGCGGCGGATTACTGCAGCGCAGCGCTCCTTCGTGTACACAACAGGCACGGGATATACGGGGTTTGCCTCGGCCAGTGCCCACTTGACCATCTGAGGAATATCCTCGTCCTTTATGAAATCAAAGCCGGTTGGCATGCCCATTCGTTTGTTCATTGCCCGAATCTCTTTTATGAAGGCCTTGGCCTTCTCCTCCTGACTGCCGTGGGTCTTGACCCTCGCAAGCTCCGCCAGCCGCGCAAGCTTGGGATACACGGCATCGCCGTAATCCTCAAGGACTATGGGCAGAATGACCGCGTTTGCCAGCCCGTGCGGGGTGTTGTAGAGTCCGCCGAGGGTATGCGCAATGGCGTGGACGTTGCCGACTCCGGCGCGGGTGAAGGCAAAGCCCGCCTTGAAGGCCGCGACCATCATCTCCTCACGCGTGTTCAGGTCTGTGGGGTTCAAGTACGCCTTCTCAAGGTTCACGAAAATACTCTGCACGGCATCCTCGGCGTCGCGCAGGCTTTCTCTGGTGTTGTATGTCCAGCAGAGATAAGCTTCCACCGCGTGCGTCAGCGCGTCCATGCCGGTGGTGGCGGTGGTGCGTGGCGGCAATCCAACCGTGAGCTCCGGATCGAGAATGGCGTAGTGTGGAATGAGATGCAGATCCATTATAGCGTATTTGTGATGGGTCTGCCTGTCGGTCACGATTGCGGCGATGGTGGTCTCGCTGCCTGTGCCGGAGGTGGTCGGTATTGCGATGAAGGGCGGAATGGACTTCATGACCTTCAGGAGTCCTGCCATGCTCTTGAGGGACGTGCGCGGACGCACCACCCTGGCAGCCGCGGCCTTTGCCGCGTCCATGGGCGAGCCGCCGCCCAGAGCGATGAAGCCCTGACAGCCTGCGTCCAGGTATTGCTTTTGTATTTTGTTTACGGTGGTGGTGGAGGGGTTTGCCTCAACCTCGCAGAAAACTTCATAGGACACGCCGGCGTCCTCAAGAATCTTCATGACACTCTTTCCGAGTGTCTTTACAACATTCGGGCCGGTCACAAGCATGACTTTTTTAACCTCCTCCTCTGCCAGCATCGAGGGTATGGCGGAGATGCTGCCCGCACCTGTGACGAGCTTGGGTTTGCGCCAGTATAAACAGCGCGCGCCAATGTTAAACACAGCCTGAAAGCCCCTGTAGTAGCCTCGCTTTACCTTGTCGGTTGTCTTCATGTCCCCAAACACACTCCTTTTTTATCAGAACTTAAGCGAAATGATGCAGATGTATACGCTTGTCAAATGAGAAATTAGTTGACCAAAGCCACATCTACAACAAACTATGTATTTGATTATTTTACCTTATTGGGAGTGAAATGTAAATGAAATTGTGGTACCTGCCGAAAAAATTACAGAAATCGGCAGAAATTGCTACCATAATTAACAAACAGATTTGGCTTGTAAAAAAGATGCCTGTCAGGTATAATAATAGAAACATATCAGACGTTATTACAAGTGCTATGACGTAAAGAGGATGAATTATGGACAAAAATCCCGTGCTTCTGAGCAGGCTGTCTATGGATAGCGATATTCCGTTGTATTCACAACTTGTCAGCATTATTAAGCGCAATATCTCGGCCAACATACTGGCCGCAGGTGACCTTCTGCCTTCAGAGGCGGAGCTATGCAAAACTTTTGATGTTTCGCGCAGTACCGTTCGTCAGGCAATAGGAGCGCTTGAGTCCGAGGGTTTGGTCGTACGCAAGCAGGGAAGAGGCACCTTCGTGGCAGAGCCGAAGATGAGGCGCAGGACAGAGACTGTCTACTCCTTCACCTCCGAGATTTCGGCCATGGGCATGGTTCCGTCCTCCACTATTTTGGAATTTGAGATCATGGCGCCATCTCCTGACATAGTCAGTATGCTGGAGCTGGGTGGATCAAACACTCAGATATACCGTTTCACCAGAATCAGGAATGTCAACGGTCAGCCGCTTATTTTGGAGACATCATTTTACCCGACATATATCTACCCCAAGCTGACCCGCGATCTGCTCGAGACACACAGCTTCTACAGCCTGCTGTACGAGGAGGGCATTGCCCCCTATTCGGCAGTGGATTCCTATGAGGCCGTGTCGCTTGGCAACCGCGAAGCGCATCTGCTTGGCTGCAAGCCCGGAGCCAGTGCGTTCTCTGTCCAGCGCCGCACCCGCACCGAGACCGGCGTGGTTTATGAGTTTACGCAGAGTCTCATTCGCGCAGACCGCGTGAAGCTCGACATTCTTCTGCACAGAGACGGGGTCTCCTTCACACGCAGTGTGGATCAGCAAACAAAATAAGTCAGTTACGACACAAATAACATGCCGGACATCAGCACTCTGATGTCCGGCATGTTATTTTAATTTCATGTGCTGTTTTTCGCAGCCACAAAGCACTCAGGCGTCAAGCATATAGACCCGCAGCTCATACGGCCTCGTAGTGAAGCTGTTGTTTACCATGATATTGAGGTCATAGTTTTTGAAAATCAGCTCAGCATTGATCAGGTCAAAGCCCTCAGGCGCGGTGAAATATACCTCTTTCTTCGTGAAGGAGCAGACGACCAGCATCCTCTTGCCTTCAAAGCTCCGGCTGTAGACGTAGAAGTTCTTGCTCTGCTGGAAATACTCTTTGTAATCGCCCCAGATAGCGAGCGGCTCGGTCTTTTTAAATTCAATCAGCTCACGATAAAAATTCAAAAGCGAATCCGGGTCATCCTGCTGCGCCGCCACGTTAACCTCGTTGTAGTTCTCGTTCACATAGAACCAGGGCTTAACATCGGAGAAGCCCGCATTAGGCCCGTCCGACCACTGCACGGGTGTTCGTGCCGAATCGCGACAGGATTTTTGCGCCAGTGAGAGTACTGTCTTCTCGGGCAAAATTTTGGATGCGATGCGGCAGTTATTCTTCAGCATAACGTCAACATACATATCAATGTCAGGCAGGCGCAGGTTGGTCATGCCGATTTCCTGTCCCTGATAGATGAAAGCAGTTCCCTGCTGCAGCATATAGGCGCAGGCGAGCATCTTGCCGGACTCAAGGCGGTATTCCTCACTGCCATAGCGGCTTATCACGCGGGGGTGGTCGTGGTTTTCAATATATAGTGTGTTCCAGGCGCGGCCGTTTACCTTATCCTGCCAGGAGCTGAACGCTTTTTTGAGCTTCACGAGACTGAATGGCCTCTGCAGAAAGTCGGTCATCAGGCAGTCGGCCTCCATGTGTGAGAAGTTGAACATCAGATCAAGCTCGCCGGACTCCTGAAAAGACAGCGCCACATCAGGCTCCATGCGCGGGCCCTCGCCAAGCAGCATGCAGTCATACTCATCCGCGACGGCTCGATACTCCTTCAAATACTCGTGGATATGCGGGCCGTTCACATATTTTGACATCCCGGTTGCGGCGGGCAGCTTCGGATACTCACTGGGCAGGCCCTCGGCCTTGGATATAAAGGTGATGACATCCTCGCGGAAGCCGTCCACGCCCATGTCCAGCCAAAAGCGCATGATATCCTTAATTTCCTGACGCACAGCCGGGTTATCGTGGTTTAAGTCAGCCTGCTTTTTTGCGAAGGTGTGCAGGTAGTATTCACCGCTGCGCTCGTCAAACTCCCAGGCTCCGCCCTCAAAAAGGCTGTCCCAGTTGTTCGGCGGCAGCCGACGCTTGAAGCGGTCGGTCTTGCCGGGCCGCCAGAAATAGTAATCGCGGTAAGGGCTTTTTTTGTCGCGGCTTTTTTGAAACCACTCATGCTCATCCGAGCTGTGGTTCACAACAAGATCCATGAAAACGCGTATCCCGCGCTCGTGTGCGCCTGCCAGAACTTTTTTAAATATGTCGAGGTCGCCATACTCCGGGTTTATGTCCCGATAATCCGCGACGTCATAACCAAAGTCCGCATTGGGCGTCGGATACAGCGGCGAGAACCAGATAGCGTTCGCACCCAGACTCTTTATATAGTCGAGCTTAGAATATACCCCCCAGAGATCTCCGATACCGTCACCGTTTCCGTCGCAGAAGCTCCTGGGCCATATTTGATAGACAACCATTGTCTTGTACCAATCACGCTGAGCCATATAATCGCCTCCTAATAAGGGTAGTATAGCAAAATGAGGTAAAAAATAATAGAGCAAAAATAATTTTCAAAAAACTCTTGACAAAACTGTGTTGTTGTATTATTGTACTACTTAGCTAATACAACGTTACACAGGAGGTGCGATATGGATTGGCA
>CAZHUG010000025.1:0-30336 GCA_964535405.1 uncultured Oscillospiraceae bacterium
GATACGTTGATATAGCTGTCTGGAGCTTTGTGGGTCTTTGGTAATACCGTTGAGTGTGTGGTATTGATGTCGAAATAAAATCAATATGGAGGATATATTATGTCAGAGTTTACGTTAAATAAAATGCAAAAGATGCAAATAGAGCTTCAAGATAAATACAAAGATAAATGGGGAGGCTTATATCCGGAAAAGGGACGAGAAATGCTCTTATGGATGATCGGTGAAGCTGGAGAAGTCGCTGATGTCATAAAACAAAATGGCGATAAAAAGATTATAAACGATGAAAGTATAAGACAGCATTTCATCGAAGAAATGTGTGATGTTATGATGTATTTTAACGATGTTATGCTTTGTTATAATATTACTGCAGATGAACTAAAACAAATTTATATTGAAAAACATAATAAAAATATGAGGCGCTGGTAAAAAAGCTTGGATTTTATTCATAACCTGAAGAGTGGATTTTTAACATCTATTCTGTCAACTCAACCTCAAGTGCTATTTTTATAATATCTATAATATCAACTCGACCTATAAAAACAACATCAATTTTATCCTCTCACGGCATGTGGAGTGCGTGGTGTTGCTGTCAAAGAAAAATCATATATGTATAAAACAAGGAGGAACAGAATAACGCAAATTGGCGAGGTGGGATTACTGACTAATGATGTTAATATCCGATCTAAAATCAAAGATTATATGGTTTCTATCAATTGAAAGAAGTGTAAATAAATGAGCCAATTGGAACAATTAGTGTCGTTGACGCCGCAGTGTATAGCCTTTCGGCTAGTGAGTATTACGGATAAGAGCGGAGGATGAAATGGAAAGAATTTTAGTACTTGGAGCAAGTGGATTAGTAGGAAAGGCTTTATCGAAAGAATTAAACAAGAAATATGATGTCTACGGGACATATAACAATAACAAAATTACTTCGAAAAATTCCATTCATTTTGATATGAGCAAACTAAATGAGATAGCTGAGATTCTCCATGAGGTCAAACCTTCAAGAATAGTGTACTGCTTAACAGGTGATTTTAACGTTCAAAGGCAAGTTCTCAATGAGCTGATAAAATATGTAAAATCTGTCAACGGAAAGCTCTATTTTTCTTCTACCGCAAATGTATTTGATGGTGATACAACTATGCCACATTCAAAAGCTCATGAGCCGGTTGCCGAAAGTGATTACGGCAAGTTTAAAATAGAGTGCGAAAAAATATTAAGAAGAGACTTGAACGATAATGCTATAATTTTTAGGTATCCAATGATCTGGGGTAGGGACTCACCCAGGCTGCATGGCCTTGTAACGGCATTAGAAAATAGTGAAAAGGTTGATGTTTGCACAAATCTATATATTAATAATAACACAGACGAAATGCTGGCAAAGCAGATATGTTATGTAGTTGAAAACAATCTAAAAGGAATATTTCATCTCGGCAGCAGTGAAGTTATTAATCATTATGATTTTATAAAAAGCATTGTTTCCAGATTAGGATATAAAGACGTAAAATATAATGAAGAGACACTGCCGGGAGAAAAATATTATCTAGCTGTTTTGCCGACTATTAAAGACTTAGGTGAAAATTTCATCTTTTCAAATGAGTACGTTATTGATAACATAACAAATTAGAAATATCGCAAAGACAAAAGCAGGCTGACAATATGTCAGCCTGCTTCTTTTTGTTCCTAAATTGTTCCTATAGGACTTGGATTATTTTCTTTTTTCCAACGCAGTCCAATCTGGCGTATCCCTTAGGGATGTCCAGATTTCATGAATCTGGTCACTCTTCAACTTGAAGTAGTGCGAATTTGATGCTTCTTGTATTGCAAGGTAATACCATGTTGTAGTGTCCATATTATCGGGCCAAACAGTCATCTCATCCAGCAAATCGCTCTTTGCTTCTGGCTGCCGTCCGAGAACACGGTTAAATATAACAATGGCCTCTGCACGGGTTATTTCATCGTCAGGTCTGAATTTGCCATCACCACTGCCTTCAACCCAGCCTAATACTGCTGCCTGGTTGATTGAGTCAGCAGCCCAGTGACCTGCAATATCGCTGAAGAGATCTTTGCCATTATAATCTTCAGCGTTGACAAACCTTACAACGGCAGTGATCAGTTCAGCGCGGGTGATAACTGCATCCGGCTTAAAGCTTCCGTCAGAATAGCCCACGAACACACCCAATCTTGTCATTGTCGATACGACGTTATTGTACCATGAGTTAATCGATATATCGTTGAAGTTGTTCGTGTCGGTCCAGTAAGTGTCTCTGGCTGTCTGAGTTAGCAAACGATAGAAAATCGCCGCAACTTCTGAACGCTTAATATTTTCTGTTGGACGGATTGTGCCATCAGCGTATCCGTGTATGTACGCGAAACGATCCCCATAATTGAGCAGGCTACTCTTCTCGGTCCACTGTGCATAGAGCTGGATATCGCTCCTTACAGAGGAACTAAAGTCATACATATTCTTGCCTTGAGGATCCTCGCTCCAGCCAGTAAATGTATAGTCGGCTCGCACAGGATTGGTCGGCCTAGGTGCACTTTCTCCATTTGGGGCATATCTCTGTGTGTAAATATCACTTGTGCGCCCATCGTTCCAGTTGAAAGTTATGGCGTGATGCAAACCGATCTTGACCCACTGTGCATAGAGTGTCATGCTTACGTTTAGTGCTGGTATGGTTTTGCCTAGAGCATAGAATGTTCCGGTATAATCCTTTTCGGTATTCCAACCGATCAATGTGTAGCCGTTCCTGAAAATGCCCGTCTCGTTCTTAGTCAACACCGCGTAGTCACCACGCTCGAGCATGTCGTCTGTATAGCTGCCCTGCCCGCGGTTTGCGTCGTAAGTTATCTTCAGTGTGTCAACCGTATCATCGTTGCCGTCGTCGATATCCAGCTCGGTGTGGTTGCTGCTTGTTACTTCACCCTCGTTGCGGATGCTCTTACCCTTGGCAGACTCGAGCACCTTTACCTTGAAGGTCACCTCAACGGTCTGATCAACCGCAATGTCTCCTACAGATATGGTCAGAACACCATTGCCATGCGAAACCTGAGTTGTGGCTGTCTCACCACCGATTTTGGCACTGCCGGAAACATAGTCAACGCCGTCAGGAAGAGTGTCTTCTATCACCACATTTTTTGCAGCGCCATTGCCCTTGTTCTCAACCTTGATCGTATAAGTCACTATATCGTTAACATAGGTGGAAGTCCCGTCGTCGCCGCGGTTGGAGGTCTTTTCTGCTGTCAGATCGGGAGCAGTAACCAGTGCCCCGTTGCCGTCGTCAATTTTCAGTTTTGCGTGGTTATCGCATGTCACTTCACACTCGTTGCGGATGCTATTACCCTTGGCAGCAGGGAGCACCTTTACCTTGAAGGTCACTGTAGCGGTAGTGCCAACCGCAATGTCTCCTACAGGTATGGTCAGAACCCTATCTGCAGTAACAGCGGTTAGAGCTGGAGAGCCACCGATTGTAGCACTGTCGGCAACATACTCAACGCCGGCAGGAAGAGTGTCTTCTATCACCACATTTTTTGCAGCGCCATCGCCCTCGTTCTCAACCGTGATCGTATAAGTCACCGTATCGCCGACACAGGTGTTATCGCCGCGGTTGGAGGTCTTTTCTGCTGTCAGCTCGGGAGCAGTAACCCGTGCCTCGTTTTTGTCGTCGATTTTCAGCTCGGTGTGGTTGCTGCTTGTTACCACACCCTCGTTGCGGATGCTATTACCCTTGGCAGCAGGGAGCACCTTTACCTTGAAGGTCACTGTAGCGGTAGTGCCAACCGCAATGTCTCCTACAGGTATGGTCAGAACCCTATCTGCAGTAACAGCGGTTAGAGCTGGAGAGCCACCGATTTTGGCACTGCCGGAAACATACTCAACGCCGACAGGAAGAGTGTCGACTATCACCACGCCGAGTGCAGCAGCAGTGGCGGTGTCAGCGTTCGTAACCGTGATCGTATAAGTCACCGTATCGCCGACACAGGTAGCTCCGACGCGGTCGGAGATCTTTTCTGCTGTCAGCTCGGGAGCAGCAACCGGTGTCACGTTGCCATCGGTAATATCCAGTTTTGCGTGGTTATCGCTTGTTACCACACCATTGTTTTGGATGCTCTTACCCTTGGCAGCAGGGAGCACCTCTACCTTGAAGGTCACCTCAACGGTCTGATTAACCGCAATGTCTCCTACAGATATGGTCAGAACATCATTGACATGCGAAACCTGAGTTGTGGCTGTCTCGCCACCGATTTTGGCACTGTCGGCAACATACTTAACGCCGACAGGAAGAGTGTCTTCTATCACCACATTTTTTGCAGCGCCATCGCCCTTGTTCTCAACCGTGATCGTATAAGTCACCGTATCGCCGACATAGGTAGCTCCGACGCGGTCGGAGGTCTTTTCCGCTGTCAGCTTGGGAGCGGATTCAACAAAAGCAATAATACCAGTTTTTGAGACGGAGCCCATAGAATACAACAGATTAGCATCTGGAGTCATAGGAGCAGCGGGAACCGATGTTGGCATCGTCGTATCGAGATTATACATACTTGTCCCTGTATATGGGAAATATGCCTTTTCGGCACCGGCATATGTCACTAACAAGGGAGTTCGACCTGTTATTTTGAAGTCTGCTTTTTTGCCGTCCAGTGCTGTGGCGTCAGAGTATGTAACGGGGCCCATATCGTAATTAACATCTTCGGCTTCGTGATCATCATACTGATACCAAAAATAAGGATAAGTAGTGTTATTGTCAATATACCAAGGAGAGTCAGCATCTCCGGATGAAAGTGCAGCTCCATCGGTGTTGTCTGCGATCGACCATGAGTAGCTTGCTTTCAGGATCATATTGGTTGTTGAATAAGCAGTTATATCCCCTTGTGGGCCGCTATCGCCACCTACAGCTTTATTCATACGACTCGTTGTTGTATCGTAGTAAGAAGCAGAAATGGTTGATAGTGAATACCCTTCTCCAGCGAAACCACCAGATTCTTCTGAAGTGCTTAACACGGTTCCGGTGGAGTATGCATTTGAGATGCTCGAGCTGCTGCCAGAAATATATCCTACAAAACCGCCTGCCTGGCTTCCAAAAGCTGTTACACTTCCTGTTGCATAAGCGTTTTTCACCTCTGCTTTGCCAGTTGCTCCTAGAAGTCCATAAGAATGAGAAATATGTCCGGCAAAGCCGCCAATTTTTCCCTCGCCGGTAACATCAGTTTGAGCATAGCAGTTCGTTGCTGATGCAGTACCAAAATTAAACGTGCTGATTTTTTCGCCATAAATATATCCGGCAAAGCCGCCAACAACAGATCCGCCCTGAACAACACCGGATTTAGCATAGCAGTTCGTCGCTGATGCGTTGCATTGAATCTGTCCGGCAAAGCCGCCAACGTCACTACCCCCGCTGACGTTCACATTTGCAGCATAGCAGTCCACTGCTGACGCAGAGTCATTAAATTGTCCGGCAAAGCCGCCAACGCCACCATCCCCGCTGACGTTCACATTTGCAGCATAGCAGTTTTCCACTGATGCAGTGTTATAAATTTGTCCGGCAAAGCCGCCAACGTAATCTTGCCCGCTAACGTTTACATTATTAACATAGCAGTCAGTTACTGACACGTCGCCTTGCATCCGTCCGACAAGACCGCCACAAGTTGAACCGATAGCATTCACATTTATGTTATTCACAGAACAGGATTTTATAGTTGTTGATCCCAAAGCACAGCCGATAAGTCCACCAACGCGGTCATTTGCTTTAACATAGCCGCCTTTGGCGCCGGTAACTGTGCAATTTGAAATGCTTGAATCTGTTGCATGACCAGCAAGTGAGCCATAATCGTCGCGAAAGCCCCGCGGAGCTCCCGATCCGTCTACAGACACAAGCTCAATATTAATGCCAACAATCTTTGCTTTATTTAGATAACCAAACAGGCCTTTACCAGTAGTCTTCAAGCCACTAATGGTAAAGTCTCCCCCGTTAATAAATTCACCGCTGAAGCTGTTATTCGAGGATGTGCAAATTGTATTCCAGGCCTCGGTAAGCACGATATTAGCGGCCAGCTTATAACTTGCATTGCGACTAAAAACGTCTTCCCAATGGCTTTTAAGTCAGCCTCGGTTTTTACTAAGTAATAGCCGTCGACGTCCCGGTCAAGCGCCATTGTAGTGATTTCACCACCTACGCTGGACGGCGAGGCATCTCCTGCAGTGTCGTTCGTAACCGGCAACTCCTCAGAAGATGCATCCGGGATCGTTTCATCACCTGTCGACTGGGCGTACGCCGGGACACCCATACTAAAGACAAGCGCAAGCACACAGAGCAGTGACAAGAACTTCTTTAATGATACTTTCATTACTAACTCCCCTTATTATTCACAAATCTTTTTCATTGCATATTTTCATTTTGGATAAATTAATACAGTATCGGTAATTTAACATAATTTGGTTACTGTATTGCTTGTTATTTTATCTTAATTATCCTTTTTTGTCAAGAAATCCATAGCGAAAACAGGCATTATTCATGAATCATTTTTAAAAGTGACAATTACAGCTATTTTTTCAATCGATCCCATGCGATTTTTAGTAAATATTCAGTTTTTTGGGAAGCAATATCGCTTGACAAATATTGATGCGTAGTGTTATACGTATTCAGTGTAAAATTGATATGAAATGTTTGTAAACTAAGCTTGACATCTATTATATGTTGAAAAAGTATGATAAACTGTGGCTGCAAAATTATCTGCGTCTATAAAAGCATTGTCTCATTGTTTTTCTGACTTAGCTGGTTATCATATTAATATACGGATGCAGGCATGTTTTTCTTGACACTTTTAGCCTTAGACTAAGCGCTAATTGACCGGGTGAGAAACTAAAAAACAGTATAGAGGACGATGTTCATGGAGTGGCTTAATTTATTCGGTCTGGGTTTTGTAAGCGCTATAATAATTCCTAATATTTTTTTCATTCTGAAACTCAAGGATGGCTTTGAAAACAGCTGGCACAACATACCTGTCGAATTTTTTGAACAAATTGGGCGTTTTGGCTGCTTTGCATTGATGATATTTAATATCCCGGGAACATGGCTCGGCTTTGCCTCAGATGAAATCTTCACCTTATATCTGATGGTAAATTCATGCCTGGTGCTCTGCTATTGCCTGATATGCTTCATATGCTTTAAAAGAAACAGTATTTTTAAAGCTTTAGCTTTAGCTGCTATACACTCAATGATTTTTCTTTTCAGCGGCATTACCAGCCGATCGGTGCTGCTTATATTTATGGCGGTCATTTTCGCGCCCTGCCATATACTGATCAGCTATAAGAACGCAGCCCGAACAAGGTCGTGATTTTATATGAATCCAAATCAAGAAATTAAACTAAAGGAGACAAAGCATGGATAACAAAAAAACACTGGTAGCCTATTTCTCTTGCAGCGGTGTCACCAGAAAACTTGCGGGACAGCTCGCCGATATTACCGGCGCTGACCTCTACGAAATTAAACCTGAGACTGCATACACGAGTGCGGATCTAAATTGGAACAACAAGTCGAGCCGCAGCTCAGTGGAGATGAGCGATCTGAGTTCCCGCCCCGCCATTGCCACAACCGTCGCGAACATTGATGAATACGACACTGTGTTTGTCGGCTTCCCCATCTGGTGGTACATTGCGCCCACTATAATAAACACCTTTCTGGAGAGCTATGATTTCTCCGGCAAGACCATTATTCCATTTGCAAGCTCCGGCAGCAGCCCCTTTGGCGACAGCGAAAGGGCGCTCAAGGCGAGCTGTTCCAACGCCGCCAAATGGCTGCCCGGAAAGCTCCTGAGCAGATCGTCCAAGGAGCAGATCGCAGACTGGGTGAAGAGCCTCGGTTTATAAAATCCCGAAGTTTATGAATATCTGATTTTCATTAGCTACTTAGCAGCCACGTGGCAGTTACCCTTTCTAAGTTTTTTCATATAATGTATGGAGATCCGAAGAAGGGAGAATAAGAATGGCGACTATTAACAAATTGGAGAATATGGCCAGCATTTCATATGGCGGAAGTACAATTAACAGTAATCCCGTATCTACGCTGCTGCTGTTGGCTCCTACCATTACAAAGGCTGTAGACAAATTAACGGCCAGCATTGGCGACACTCTGACCTACACGGTCACTATCACCAACATCGCACTGTCTGCCATAACAAATCTGCCGTTTACTGATATACTTCCTGCCGGAAGCACATTTGTCACCGGTTCTTTCACGGCTAACGGCACGGCGGCAACGCCTACCCTGACATCCAACACTCTGGCCTACACCATACCGACTATACCGGCGCTCGGTATTACCGCCCTTCAGTTTCAAGTTAAAATTGTCGGAGGCACCGCATAGTTATCGGCAGAGGCAAAGATGCCATTGTAAGCATAAATGTCTGTTATGGAATCAAGCGAATTTCGTCTGGAGTCAGCGGACAATTTACAGCAACGTTTGTATGACAGTTTTCAGAGCTGGAAAACGCCTGAGCAGATGGTAGATAAGCAGGTCTCCGGGCCCGCTTATCTGCCATTTTTGCATTTAAAGCTTCTAAATAATGCTCAAAAACTGCCTATTGAAAGCCCCATGGTTTGAGGTTATAATGACGTGGTATGCAATTTTAGGGTTTTATCAGCCCTACGTGGGCGAAGGCCGCACTGCCAATACAGGTCAACGTGAGGTTACACAAATGAGAAGAAAAGACAGAGAAGTTTCTGATATAAATGAGCAGCTTGGCATTCTGGAGCGCTGCGACATTGTGAGGCTGGGTCTGCTTGACGGCGGACAGCCTTATATTGTCCCGCTCAATTTCGGCTTTGACGTGCTTGGTGATAAAATTACGCTGTATTTTCACTCTGCCCGCGAGGGCAGAAAAGTTGATATAATGAAGACCAACCCCAAGGTCTGCTTCCAATGCGATTGCTCGATGACGCTTATAAAGGGCGCTGCGCCCTGCGCGTGGTCGGCGGAGTATGAAAGTCTCATGGGTCTGGGCGAAATCATATTCATTGAAAGGCCGGATGAGAAAAGGCTCGCGATGGATGCCATAATGCGCAAATACGGCTATGAGGGAACGCCCGGGTATAACGAGGCTGTTTTTGAAAAAGCCCTGCTATATAAGCTTGAAGTTTTGGAAATGTCCGGCAAACGAAAACTCCCGTGATAGGCATGCGGACATGCTATAAAATCTTAGTCTGAAAGCTGGAGAAACGTGCCATTGGGACGGTATAATTAAATGTTATGCCGATAAGAGAAGTGACAGGTGAATGCAAAAATGAAGATAGGAAATAAAATAACATTTGGCAATTATGATTGGCGGGTTCTTGATGTTCAAAGCAATATGGCCTTGATTATAACTGAAGATATTGTAGGCCAGCGCGCCTTTAACAATCGCGCCGGTGATGTGACTTGGGCCGATTGCGAATTGAGAAAATACCTGAACGGCGCTTTCTATGACGCGTTCAGCCAAGAGGATAGGTCAAGAATTGCGGCGGTTACAAACAAGAATCCTGACAACCCCTGGTATGGCGCAGATGGCGGAGAGGATACACTGGATTACGTTTTCCTTTTGAGCATTGAAGAGGCAGTATGTAAATACTTTGGCGACAGCAGCAGGAACCTTGAAAACCGCAGCGCCAAGCAACGATACTGGTTTCAAAAGAAGGACGAAAACAACATCAAGCGAAGATCAGTATTCGATGGGTACAGTTGGTGGTGGTGGCTCAGGTCGCCGGGGCGTGACAACAGAAGAGCCGTTTATATTCATGGTGATGGCAATCTGGGCATTCAGGGAAATGGCACATTCAAATACAGCAGCAACACGATTCATCCCTTGACAGGCGATAACTCCGGCGGTATTCGTCCCGCTTTGTGGCTGAAGCTATAGGCCCAAGCTAAAGCAGTGTTCGCAGTCGCATTTATCTGGCCTATATAACAAAAAAGCAGGAAGCCTATTATGGCTTCCTGCTTCTAACGCTGTGCGCTCTCATTTTAGACTTCACTGCCGCCCCACTCGATCACAGTAAATCCCTCGCGGCTGAATGGCTCGAGCTCCTGTTCGGCTATCTCTATTTTTTCATCAAGCGGCTTGAAGACCATAAAAATTCTCTGTATACTGTCAGGTGTCGGGCTGATCTTGAGTGTGGCATTGTCCGTATATGCCTCCTGCTGGAACGAAATGAGGTTATAGGGGTTTCCGATCATGACGGGCAGCCAATAAACGATGAATTCGTTATATTCATGGGGCAGCAGTCCCATGAACTTGAGCTTCTCTCTCAAGAAAGCCTCTGTATCCTCGCCTTTCACGACGAAGCCTGTGGAGAAGTCGTATTCAAAGTCTGAATAGCCCTCCCAGAACAAATATGAGTACTCCTGACTGTCTGCCTTGTTAATAATTGTCCCATCAGGATACGCCGTCACATCCCAGCCGTCATCATACGCCGGGTAGCTGACAAATAGCTCCCCATTGAAATTGAGCTTGACCGTGATGTCGGTCACCTCTGTGGGGTACAGATAAATCACGGGCTTTTTTGCCAGATCAGATTCTGCTGTGCAGGCTGTCAGGCAGACGGCAAAAACAGCTGCCATCAACACCAAAACAAAAGACTGATATTTCTTCATTACTCCACCTCCTGATACCTAGACGCTGACTTTTACTAAATGTTGCCCGTAATTGTACAATAAATATCTATTTTACCCGAAAAGAAGGAATTAATATGAAGAAATGGTTTACTATTGAGCAGATTGACAAACGCACATCCATAATCAGTGAATACCGTCATTGGGAGGAAACTCACTGCTATCTGCTGGAGGGCGAGGAGCGCTGTCTGCTCATAGACAGCGGTCTTGGCATCTGCGACATCTCAGGCGAGGTCAAAGGGCTGAGCGCAAAGCCTGTGACTGCTGTGGCGACACATGTACACTGGGATCACATAGGCGGACACAAGCACTATCCCGACTTCTACGCCCATGGCGAGGAGCTGGCTTGGCTGAGCGGTGACTTTCCCCTTTCTTCAGACACCATAAAGGCGATGGTCGTTGACCGCTGCGAGCTTCCCGAGGGCTTTGATGTGAGCGGATATGAGCTTTTTCAGGGCACACCGTCGCGGGTGCTGCGCGACGGAGACACAATAGAGCTCGGAGGACGAACGATTGAGGTCCTGCACACGCCCGGTCATTCCCCGGGGCATATGTGCTTTTTCGAGCGCGAGACCGGCTATCTCTTCACAGGCGACCTTGTATATAAAGACACGCTGTTTGCCTATTACCCCTCCACCGACCCTCAGGCGTATCTCGCATCGCTCAAAAAGGTCGCGGCGCTGCCCGTGGAGCGTGTCTTCCCGGCGCACCACACGCTGGATATTGAGCCGGAGATTCTAACGCGGATGCGCGACGCACTTGCAGAGCTCAACGAGCAGGGAAAACTAAATCACGGCAGCGGCACCTTTGATTATGGAGACTGGGCGCTATGGATATGACGCAGGTGATAAATAACTTCTGGCGTGATGTTGCCGCACAGGACGCCGAAGCCTTGAAGCTTTATTTTGAGCAGGACGCTTATGTCCGCTGGTGCAATACAAATGAGCAGTTTAGCGTAGACGAATACATAATTGCAAACTGCGAGTATCCCGGTGATTGGCGCAGCGAGGTCGAGCGCATTGAACATGCCGGCGATGTCACAATTTCTGTCGCGCGGGTGTGGCTCACTGACAACAGTGCGTCATTTCATGTGACGTCTTTTTTCGAATTTGTAAACGGCAAAATATCTGCACTGATTGAATATTGGGGCGACGACGGCACGGCTCCGCAGTGGAGATTGGATAAGAACATCGGAGGGCAGATAAAGTGAATCTTAAGATAAGCGAATATAGATTGTTTGTTCATAAAATTTGTGTTAAAATAGACGGCAAAATGTCGTAAGTACGTAACTGAAAGGAATTTTATCACGCATGAAAAAACGCACGAAGCTAATCATCATTATCCTTATAATTATTGTACTCCTTTTCATCGGAGTATTCTTTTTCATTGGAAACTCTCTTTATGAGCTATCAATGAATCCAAACGCGGACAGGAGCAAGGTCTTCTCCGCTGAGCACAACGTCATTGATTATGAAGAGCAGGAAGAAAAACCCGGCGACGCGATTTCCAAAGCCGCAAAAAAATGGTATGAAAAGGTCGATATAACAGACCGCACACTGAGCAGTGGTGACGGTCTAAACTTGCATGCTTATTCCATAGAGCAGGAAGATGACCGGCATCTTTGGGCAATCCTGTGCCACGGCTACAGCGGCAACGGCACGCACAACAGCACCTCTGCCTATTGCTTCTATGAGCAGGGCTACAATCTTCTGATGCCGGAGGCCAGAGGACACGGGCTGAGTGAGGGCGACTACATAGGCATGGGCTGGGACGACAGGCTTGATATCGTCGATTGGATCAGCCAAATCGTCGAGGAAGACCCCGAGGCGCAGATCGTGTTGTTTGGTGTATCAATGGGTGGCGCAACCGTCATGATGGTGTCCGGCGAGGAGCTGCCGTCTAACGTCAAGGCTATTGTTGAGGATTGCGGCTATACCTCGGCGTGGGATGAGTTTTCATATCAACTAAAGATGATTTTTAAGATTCCCGAGTTTCCCGCCATGAATTTTGCATCACTGGTGACAAAGATCCGCGCCGGCTGGTGGCTGGGCGACGGCAGTGCTGTCGAGCAGGTTGCAAAGAGCGAGACGCCCATCATCTTCATACATGGCGACGAGGATACCTTTGTCCCCTTCTTCATGCTGCAGGAGGTCTATGACGCCGCAACTGTCGAAAAGGAGATGCTGGTCGCGCATGGCGCCGGTCACGGACAGGCGGCAAGCGTGCTTGGTCAGGAATATTGGGATTGTGTATTTGAGTTTGTGAATAGATTTGTAGACTAGGCATCTCGGTTCTTGTAGATGGAATCTTCTGATTCCAGATCGTTTGATTCGAAGAAATCGTATGGTTAAAATTATCAAGATTTTTGTGCACATTGGTCAGCGCGTGAGCGTAAACGGATACATGATGAACGTCCATTCCCGGGTCTGCGGCGGGCATACGCTGGTTTTAATGTCCGGCGGCGTTATTGTGGGCTCGGTAATACTAAACCACATAGCCGAGAGCGGCTGCGAATTAGTCCTTTAAAAAGGGTTGGTAACATGAAAAGTGAGGCCGAAGTTTTTAAAATGATCATGGATTTCATAGAGCGTGACGACAATATCAGTGCGGCTGTCCTAAACGGCAGTCGTGCCAACCCCAATGCACCGCGTGATTTCATGCAGGACTACGACATTGCTTTTTATGTTGACAGTCTGGAGGAGGCGCAAAAATATAAAACCGATCCAAGCTGGATTCACGACTTCGGCGACCTGGTAATGTTTCAGCAAAACGAGTATATAACTGATGCCTTTATCTTTCTTCTTCAATATTTTGATTGCCTGAGACTGGATTTGAGCTTTCATGATATACGGAATTTTGGGGCAAATCTTGCTGCGGACTCACTCAGCCTTATAATCTATGATAGGGACAAGGCCGCGGGGCAGCTGCCAAACTCCAATGAGAGCAGCTATTATGTCCAAAAGCCCACGGAAGAGAAATGGGACGAGACTCTAAACGAGCTCTGGTGGTTGCAGACATACATTGCAAAGGAGCTCTGGCGCGATGAAATGCCCCTGGTCAAGCAGCTGTATGATAACATTCTCATGAATCACTTGAGAGACTTAGTATCATGGCACATAGCCGCTTATAGGGACTGGATGGTAAACGTCGGGCACGGCGGCAAGTGGTTTCGGCATCTATTGCCGCAGGAGTTATACGAGGAGTATCTCTCCTTCTACTCCAGCGCCGATAAAGGCGAGCAGTGGGAAAAACTGCTGCGCCTCGGCGGGTTTATAAGAAAAATTGCGCAGCCGCTTTCAGCTAAGCTCGGCTACAGATATTCGACAAACTATGACGAGAACGTGTCAAAATACATCAGGAAGGTATACGGGCTGAAACCGGAATACTAGAAAAAATGAGGTAAATTTAGATGAAACTAAAAATCATGGAAGAGGCGGATATCCAGAGAGTCGTTCCGCTATATATGGATTACTACAACACGCATGACGAATGTTGCTGGACGAAGGAGACCAGCAGCAAGCGCATTCATCAGGTCTGGAGTCATGAGGACTCATATTGCCTGATTGCAACGCAGGGGGACGATGTCGTCGGCTTTGTGATAGGGCACTTTGAGCAGTACGATGATCTGGTCGCATACGACTTGGTCGAGATCGTGATTTCGGACTCTTATCAGGGCAAGGGACTCGGCACGCAGCTCATACTGGAGCTCGAGCTGGCAGTCAAGGAAAAGGGCGCCGCTATGGTTCAGCTGCAGGCGGTAAACGATGAGATGCACGATCACTTTTACGGAAAGCTCGAATACAAAAAAGCAGACAACCTCGTAATAATGACAAAGTGGCTTTAAAAAATAAGACACCGTAAAAAATTACGGTGTCTTATCAGTTTAAGAAAAATATTGAAAGATTTAAATAAGCCGCAAACGTCACCCAGAGCAGATATGGCAGCATCAAGTATGCCGCCGGCTTCGAAATTTTGTAAAAGGCTTTAGTCGTCAAAATTATAAGCAGCAACAGAAGCAGAACCCAGAAGAAAGACAAAAGATACCAACCGAAGCTAAAGAAGAATATGGGCCAGAGAAAGTTTACGGCCAGCTGCACGGCATAGACTGCCAGGGCATTATCTATATACCCCTTCATATTATCTGAGGTCAGAACCAGATATGAAGCGATACCCATCATGATGTATAACAGTGTCCAAACAATCGGGAATAAATATCCCGGCGGCGCAAGAGCGGGCTTATTAAGCATCTCAAATATATCCATGCTGTTGCGCGTTATTATTGCCGAAACTCCACCCACGACTAGCGGAATCGCCACGCAAATGATTAGTTTTTTAGTTTTTGACTTCAATATAATCACCTCAACGCAATTATATGAGACAAGCGCTTAAAAAATATGTGGAATTGACGAAAAGTTTTAAATACTCAATTTTCAATGAAAACGAAGGAGGCTTTGCAATGGATAGCGACAGAGCATACCAGGCAGACATAGATATAATACTCTCGCATCGGAATGATAACGGGGCCGATTTGTGGGCCACTGCCGACAAAAACCTGTTAAAGGGCGCACCCTTCACAACGCTCGAGAGCGCGCAATTTCTGCTCGAGCTGGGCATGAGCGCTGACGACCCCGTGCTGCAACAAACCGCCGAGCTGATCTTCAGCTTATGGAGGGACGACGGCAGATTCAAAACCTCGCCCAGGGGTGGGATATACCCCTGTCACACTGCTCTGGCGCTCAATCTGCTGTGCCGCATGGGCTATGCTCAAGACGAGAGGCTGCAAAGAACATTTTCGTATTTTCTAAAAACGCAAGAGGCCGACGGAGGCTGGAAATGCAATAAATACAGCTTTGGGCGCGGTGAGGAGACCGAGTACTCTACACCTGTAACGACGCTCATCGCCTTGGACGCGTTCCGCTCCACGCCACTTGTGAATACCGACCCGCGCTTGGACGAGGCGGTTAATTTTTTGCTGGAGCACTGGCTTATCAGAAAGCCGATAAGCCCCTGCCATTACGGAATCGGCACACTCTTCATGCAGATAGAATATCCCTTCCGCGGCTACAACCTGTTCTATTACCTATATGTTCTGTCCTTCTACGATTTTGCAAAACGTGACGCGCGATTTTTAGATGCTTTTGGCGTACTGAGCTCCAAGCTCGTAGACGGCAAAATTCCGGTTGAACGTGCAGTGCCCAAGCTGGCAAAGCTGTCCTTCTGCAGAAAGGGACAGACCAGTGAGCTTGCCACGCTGCGCTACAACGAAATATTGAAAAACTTGCATGACCCCAACACAGATTAAGGAGATATGATGATGAGAAATATATTAGTCGTAGTCGGTGGCGGCAGGCCGAACGGCAGCACCCACAAGCTGGTCGATGCTTTTTCAAAGGGCGCTCTGGAAGCCGGGCACAATGTCGAGCGTGTCTCCCTGTCAAAAGTTGAGGTTGGGGGCTGTCTGGGCTGCAACGCCTGCCGTTTTGGAAAGCCTTGTATTCAGAAGGACGGCTTCAACGAGCTTGTTCCAAAAATTAAGGCGGCTGACCTCATCGTGTTTGCCTCTCCCCTTTACTTTTGGACCATATCCTCCAAGCTCAAGGCGTTTATTGAGCGCTT
Source organism: uncultured Oscillospiraceae bacterium (assembly GCA_964535405.1). Taxonomy (GTDB): domain Bacteria; phylum Bacillota; class Clostridia; order Oscillospirales; family Oscillospiraceae; genus Scatomorpha. Next base: position 16,260 of record CAZHUG010000025.1, read on the forward strand.
TTATTGCATAGCTGAGGAGGATGCCAATCCCCCCTACGGCAGATACGAAAAATACCCGGTGAAGGACTCGGCATTGCTCATGACCTCCGCAGATGAGTTCTTCTGGACCTTCGAGCAGGCGGAGTCCTACTACAAATACACAATTGTGAATTATATCGGCTTCAAGGACAAGGGCAGGGTTCTCGCCGGCGGCTGCGGGGATACGAACGGGAAATCTCAAATTGAAAAGACCGGGCATCTCGAGCGGGCGTATGAGTTTGGAAAGAGCCTATATAAACAGTAACTTGCGAAAGGAATAGCATGCATGAAATACGACGACTTAAAGGCTCAATGGAAAAGCGAGGAGGCATTTGCCTTCAAGGGCTGGGATTTTTCACACATCAGCGGCAGATGGGAGAATGAAAAACTGCCCTGGGACTATGAAACGATTTTAAAATCGCATCTAAAATCAACTGACAGACTGCTCGATATGGGCACAGGCGGCGGTGAGTTTTTGCTGACTCTGGGACACCCGCACCAGCTCTCTTCCGTGACAGAATCATATCCGCCGAACGTCGCGCTCTGCCAGGATACCCTCTCCCCTCTCGGCATCACAGTCGCGCAGACCTTCGACGATAAAAAGCTTCCGTTTGAGGACGGCAGCTTCGATATTGTAATCAACCGCCACGAGTCCTTTGACCCGGCTGAGGTCAGCCGGGTTTTAGTGCCGGGAGGGTATTTTATAACGCAGCAGGTCGGCGGCGCGAATGACCGCGACCTGTCCGAGCGGCTCATATCGGACTTCACGCCCCAGTTTCCCGAACACAATCTGGAAAATAACGCAAACTCGCTCAAAGCGCTGGGCTTCGAGCTTCTGAGAGCTGAGGAGATATTCACACCGCTTCGCTTTTTTGATGTGGGCGCGCTCGTGTACTTTGCAAAGATAATCGAATGGGAATTCCCCGACTTTTCCGTTGACAGCTCGTTTGGGGCTCTGTGTGAGTGCCAGAGAGAGCTCGAACGAGATGGATTTGTTGAAGGCACGGAGCATCGCTTCATCGTTGCCGCGCGATGCCGAGAAGGCCACTGACGTTAAAAATGGCATAACAGGAAAGGTATATACCTTTCCTGTTATGCCATTTCAGTCCCGCCGCTGATTCTCCAGTTCTGACAGTATTATAGATTATCCCCTTCAGAGTCAGCCTCTTCCTCGGACTCGAGCAGGTCTACTTTCTTCCTATAAGCCTTTTCCAGCGCCGTCAACAGCACAAATGTAATAGCGAATGTCAGAGCGAATGCAATCCCACCGCTAATGAGCGCCGCAACGAGCTTTTTAAAACCAATGTAAACCGCCAAGCTGATTGCGAACCCGCAGATTGTGGCAGCTATAAAGCCGGCACGCACGTTCGTTTTCCGTCCGGGCTTCAAGCACCTGCTCCAGATTCCGTTTTTAATGCAAGCCGCCACCATATAGACGCAGAGGCACATGAGCAATATCCATTCCCCAAGCATGCTCCTGAGAAGCCACTCTTTGCCAAATCCAACTATGACCTGCACAAGAATCGCAAGAAGCAGACCCCAAAACGCAAGCCAGAAGCCGTTTCTCTCAATCGCAAGCAGTTTCTGCTCCTGAAACTCATCGAGCATATTTTTATTCTCATTCATCGCACTCAGCCTCCCAAAATAAATCGTCAAGCGTTTTCCCCAGAGCACGGCAGATCGCACTGCACAGCTTGATCGTGGGATTATATTCCCCCTGCTCTATGGCATTCATAGTCTGCCGGGATACTCCCACCCTCTCAGCAAGCTGTTTTTGCGTCAAATCCAGTTGTGCACGTGCAACTTTTATCGGTATATTCCTTCCCATCAGCTCACCTCCCTGATCAGAATATAACACTCAAGCGACTTTGTGTCAAGTATATATTACATTTTGTCGCTATATTTCTTATGACTATTCTAAAACAGGCTCTTCCCACCGGACAGTGACTGTGATAAAATTACAAAGGTGTATTGATTCAATGTCCAATATACATAATCGAAATTGCGAGGTATTTTTGATATGGCTAAGCTTAGAAAAATGCTGGGTCGGGCTGAATCTCCATATATTGTCTCGCTTATTAGACTTATTGAAACGCAGAGCAAGCTCACCATCTCCAACTGGTGCATTGACTATGCGGAGGCTTTTGTTCTGCCGATATACAAAAAGTCGTATCCTGACGACCCGCGCCCCCAGCTTGCACTTGATGCCGCACGCGACTGGCTGGACGGCAAGGTCAAGCTGCCTGCTGTGAAACAGCTTGTTTTGGACGTCCACGCCGCGGCAAGAGAGGCTGAAGATAATCCGGCGGCGCAGGCTGCGGCACGTACAATTGGGCAGGCAGGCGCTGTGGTCCACGCAGCCACGCACTCGCTGGGACTTGCCTTCTACGGAGCTGCCGCCATTGCCTACGACCGGGTAGGCATTGACGAGACAGCGGAGGTCTATGACCTGATTGCCGCCGGGGAGTGCGCAAAGATGGAAGCGGCTCTGCGCGCCGCCGCCATCGAAAACGAGGAAAATCCGGCTAAGATTAACTGGCGCTGTTAGATAATTGAGGATTAATTATATGATACTTGAAACAAAGAGGCTCTATCTGCGCCGAATGGAGCAGTCAGACCTTCCTGCCCTGTGTAAGATACTGCAGGATGCCCGGGTTATGCACGCCTATGAGCACGCATTCAGTGACGACGAGGCGCAGGCCTGGCTTGACAATCAGCTGCGGCGCTATCGCGAATACGGCTTTGGTCTGTGGGCAGTCATAGAAAAAGAGAGCGACGAAATGATCGGGCAATGCGGGCTCACGATGCAGGATTACAACGGCAGGCAAGTGCTTGAGGTCGGATATCTGTTTCAGAAGGCCTTCTGGCATCTGGGCTATGCCACCGAGGCCGCAATCGCCTGCAAGGAATATGCCTTTGATACGCTGGGCGCAGACGAGGTGTATTCCATCATACGCGAGGATAATATTGCTTCCCAAAATGTTGCAAAGCGCAACGGCATGCGCGTGGGGGACATGTTTGTGAAGCATTACTGGGGCATCGACATGCCGCATTTGGTCTTTTCCGTTAAGCGGGAGGACTATTAGCCGGACTGACGGCTTAGATGTTACACATATGCGCAACTAGCGCTGATTGAGTAAAAAACGATATGGAGGATACCATGGCTATTTATAAGTGCAGTGTATGCGGATATATATTCGACGAAAAGAACGAGGGCAAAAAGCTCAGTCGTCTCAAGGACTGCCCAGTATGTCATCAGTCTATCGACAAGTTTCAGCTCGTAGAAGAAAAAACCGAGAATGAACCTGAGAAAGCAACTGAGGCAGCATCAGGAAGTCTCAACTATCCGGCAGAGTTCGCGCGACACGACGATTCCTGCCGATACATGAAGGAAATTCACGAGATGGCGGTGTCGGGCCGCCCTGCACACGCCGCAATGGGTACCACGAAGCCGATGCCGAGCTGGGACGATATTCTCATTCTCGGCGCTCAGCTAAACCCCATGCCTCTCGATGAGGACGCAGACGTCACAACCACGGTGGTTATTGGAAAAAACGCAAAGCGTCCGATGATTCTGGAAAACCCCGTCTACGTCTCGCACATGTCCTTCGGTTCCCTATCCAGTGAGGTCAAAATTGCGCTGGCTAAGGGCTCCGCGGGTGCAAAGGCCGCAATGTGCTCCGGTGAGGGCGGAGTTATTCCGGAGGAGATGGAGTCTGCCTACCGCTACATTTTTGAGTATGTCCCAAATAAATACAGTGACACTGACGAGACTCTTAGAAACTCCAACGCGATTGAAATTAAAATCGGTCAAGGCACAAAACCGGGCATGGGCGGGCATCTTCCCGGCGAGAAGGTCACAAAGGAGATCGCAGCCGCGCGCAACAAGCCTGTCGGCAAGGATATAATAAGTCCCTCGCGTTTTCCCGGAATAGACACAAAAGAGGATCTGCGCGACCTCGTATCAGAGCTGCGAACCCGCTCCGACGGCCGACCCATCGGCATAAAAATTGCGGCGGGTCACATTGAGCGCGATCTCGAATACTGCGTATTTGCCGAACCTGATTTTATCACAATCGACGGCAGAGGCGGCGCGACAGGCTCGAGCCCCTTGCTCATCCGTGACGCGACGAGCGTCCCCACGGTATACGCTCTGCACCGTGCGAGAAAGTATCTCGATTCCATTCACTCGGACATTTCGCTTGTCATCACGGGCGGCCTGCGCGTGTCCTCGGACGTAGCTAAGGCGATCGCAATGGGTGCGGACGCAGTTGCTGTTGCCACAGCCGCACTTATGGCGGCGGCATGTCAGCAGTACCGAATCTGCGGCAGCGGAATGTGCCCTGTCGGCGTCGCGACACAGGACGAGAAACTTCGGAAAAGGCTCAACATCGAGGCGTCAGCTAAGAGAGTCGAAAACTACCTGAAAGTTACTCTGGATGAGCTTAGAATCTTCGCGCGAATCACCGGACACAAAAACCTCCACGACCTGGGCATTGCAGACATCTGCACCACGAGCCGTGAAATTTCGGAGTACACCAATATTCCGCATGTATAGAAGGCAGGCTCAGCACGATGTCTATTCCATTTAAAAAATTCTATCCTGAGTACGACGTTGAGAGTATCTCTGACAGGGACATTCCCGCGCTATACGCCTTTTGCAAGGAGAACTCCAAGTATTTTGAGTATATGAAGTCCGAACCAACCGCTAGGGGACTGACGGAGGATTTATACGTCACTCCGCCGGGCATATCGCTGGGTGATAAGCACTTTGTCGGCTTCTACGAGGCCGGCGCGCTTGTTGCCATTCTCGACCTAATTTCCGGCTACCCCAGCGCGGACACAGCCTTTATTGGCTGGTTCATGACCCGCAAATCGCTTCACGGAACGGGACTGGGTTCACAGATCATAAGCGTTCTTCTCGGGCTTCTCCGTGGCGAGGGTTTTTCTCATGTCCAGCTCGGCTGTATAAAAGAAAATGTCGAGGCTGAGGGCTTCTGGCGCAAGCACGGTTTTCTGATCTGCGGCGATAAAATTCTCGACGATTATACCGTCAGCCTGATGCGGCGTGAGCTATAGAGGAGACATTGAAGATGACGCATTTTAATTTTACAAGCACCGAGCTGATCGAAAAGGGCTGGTCAGACGACAAGAAGTTCAAGGTCACAACTGCCGATGGGCAGACATGCCTTCTGAGGCTCTCTGCTATCGGGCGCTATGATGAGCGGAAGGCATTGTTTGACCTGCTCGGAGAGGTTGCGGCGCTCGGCATTCCCATGTGCAGACCCGTGGAGTTTGGAGAGTGCAGCAACGGCGTGTACACCCTGCATACCTGGATTGACGGCTGTGACGCTCTGGATGTCATACCGCTCATGCCGAAGGACGAGCAGTATCGCCTCGGCAAGAGGTCCGGCGAAATTTTGGGGCGTATCCACTCAATTCCTGCACCGGACACGCAGGAAGATTGGTACAGCCGGTTTAACCGAAAAACTGATATTAAAATTAAAAGGTTCGAGGAATGTCCCATAAAATTTGAAGGCAGTGAGCACATAATTGAATATATTGAAAATAATCGCGAGCTGCTGCGAGACCGTCCGCAGTGCTTTCAGCACGGCGACTATCACATCGGCAACATGATGATGGAGCGCGGGGAACTTGTTATAATTGACTTTGACCGCTTCGACTTTGGCGACCCGTGGGAAGAATTTAACCGCATAGTCTGGTGTGCCCAGGCCTGCCCGCATTTCGCGACGGGTCAGCTCGACGGATATTTCGGGGACACGCCGCCTCTTGATTTTTTCAGACTGCTCGCCTTCTACATTTCCAGCAACACGATCTCGTCCATATACTGGGCGGTTCCCTATGGCGAGGCCCAAATCGAAACTATGATGAAGCAGTCGCAGGAAGTGCTCTCGTGGTACGACAACATGCGCAGCGTCGTCCCAAACTGGTATAGGGACTGCTCGGACGGTCTTCGCAGGAAAATGTAAAACGCATAGTCCACGGAGCGTGGATTGCTTCCGCGGGGTTTTTCAGATACAATGCCACGGTGAGGTGATGATTTTGGATATGGACAGAAAAAGAGCCCTCCAGGACGCTTATCGAAACCGCCATCCCGAGATGGGCGTGTGTTCCTACAGGTGCCAAGCGACCGGTGAGAGCTTTTTGGAGGCCTCAAGAGACACAAGGGCGAGCTTTAACAAAATCGGCTTTGAGCTGTCAATGGGTTCTCTGCGGAACAGGCATTTGCAGAAGCTCTGGAACCAATACGGCGCAGACGGCTTTGAGCAATCTGTTTTGGGGGCTCTTGACTATAAAAACATTGAGGATGTCAGCGCATCCGAGCTTGAGGAGCTGCTCGAGCAGTGTCTGGCAGATGACAGTCGCGCTGTCAAGCTTCGGTGACGACAGAGGAGTTAAATAAATGGATTGCAGTAAAATTGGAAAACTGATCGCAACATTGCGACGGGAGAAGGGCCTGACTCAGCAGAACCTTGCCGATGCTCTCGGCATTTTAAATAAAACCGTTTCAAAGTGGGAGTGCGGTCTGGGTTGCCCCGATCTTTCATACTGGGCGGATCTGTCCACAATCTTCGGCGTTGACATGACCCAGCTCATGGAGGGAGAGATCACGCCGAACAAGCCCGACAGCGGCAACATCAATAAAATCCGCTTTTACGTCTGCCCTTCCTGCAGGAACATTCTCTTCAGCACCGGCAGCGCATCAATCTTCTGCTGCGGGCGAAAGCTTGAGCCGCTGGCGCTCGCGGAGCCCGCGGAGGCGCTTGATGTGAAGGTTCGCGAAATGGACACCGATCATTATGTCACGTTTAATCACCCAATGGAAAAGGGGCATTATATCCTTTTTGCCGCCAGCGTCGACAGCGACAAGGTGTTTTTAAATCGTCTGTATCCTGAGCAGGATTCCGCACTGCGCATTCCGATGAGCTTTCGCGGACGGCTGTATTTCTATTGCGTGAACCACGGCTTGTTTGTATATTCAGGCTTGCAATAAATGCAAAATAGTGTTGCCGGTCAATGACCGGCAACACTATTTTTTCATCCTGCACGGCACACAAGGCTAAAACACTTGTGTGCTTTCCGCTCATGGAGTATAATTGTAACTTGCCTGTATATCAGCCGGGATACTGTCGAGCAGATGTTCTAAAGCCGTGCGTTGGCACGTTTGCAAGGTTTATTGCGAGGCATGGTGAGGGTAAACTAAAGGCAGCACATAGAGGGGAACGAGTGAGCATGATGGGAGAACACAGCATTGACGAGCGGCCGTTTTTTATGAACATAAAAAGCCTGCTCTATGTTGTCGTGTCAATTTTGCTGTCGCTGACAATATTTCAGAACCTTGTTGTGGTGTTTAGTGAAGAACCACTCGGAGTTATCACGATTTTCGCATTTGTGCTTCTTATCGCAGTCGGTATATACCTCTTTAGCCAAGCTAAAATGCAAGACAGTACTGCTCTAGTTATCATTCTGGCGGTCAGCTTTGGGCTGAGGCTGGTTTTTATTCTGGTCATTCACACGCCGCTTGAGTCTGACTTCAAGGAGCTGTTTTCCGCCGCAAAGCAACTCGCAGACGGCGATTTATCATGGCTCGGGTCCGAATATTTCACCAGATGGGCGTTTCAGATTCCCTTCGTCCTGTATGAGTCACTGCTGTGGCGGCTTTTCCACTCAGTCTTCGTGGTTAAGCTTATAAACGTGTTTTTCATGCTTGGCACAAATTACCTCATCTACCTGATTTCAAGGGAGTTTGTCTCACCGCGAACTGCATTAGTGCCGACACTGCTATACGCAGTCTACCCCGCGCCGATCATCCTTTCGTCTCTGCTGACAAACCAGCACATCAGTCTGTTTTTTATACTGCTGGCTGTCTATTTAATACTGCGCAGCAAGAAAATTTCCGGAGCAATATTATCCGGACTTTCTCTATGCATCGGAAACCTCCTGCGTCCGGAGGGCATTGTAATCGCAGTTTCTATCGCTGCATATGCGCTCATGCTGCTTGTGAAGCGCCTATGCTCTAAAAAAATCCGCGCGCCGCGGCTTTCGTCAAAAGCAGTGCTCTGCCTTATTATGCTTGTATCCTATTTCTGCTTTAGTTCAATTGCCGGCGCAGTGTTTTCCGTTTCCGGTCTTGCCCCCAATGGTATCGGAAATAACAGACCCGAGTGGAAACTGGTTCTGGGGCTCAATCCACTTACGGGTGGCGAGTATTCGGATGTGCATGAGGAAATTCTCACGATTGAAGATGACGATCTGCGTGTCGAAGAGAGCAAAAAAGCCATTGGAAGCAGCTTCGAGGAGTATGGCGGAGGCCTTTTCTCCTTCATGTATGAGAAAACGAAGAAAATGTGGGGCGAGAACGAGACTGTCTACTGGTCACTCGTTCATCTGGATCTCGGTCGGAGTATTCTGCCCGGACTCACAGTAGGTGACGCACGGCACATTCTCATCCAATTTGATAAGGCAATTTATCTCTGCATACATGTGCTTGTCCTCCTGGGCGCAGTGCTGCTGATCAGGCAGCGCAGACAGCAGGGCGACGATTTTGACCTTCTGTATATGATATGGGGCGCAAACTATTGCGCGTATCTCATCATTGAAATTCAGACTCGCTACAGGTATTTCATAATGCCGCTGATGTTTGTACTCGCTTCTATTTTCCTGAAAAACATTTTTGCAGGCAAGCCAGACAGGCAAGATTTAAGAAATGGAATTGACAGATGAAAAAAGTAAACATAAACGGAAGCTCGCTCGAGTTTTCAAAAGATATCCGGGAAAATGCGCCGATAAGAAAGAGCTTCAACGCTCTGGCGACCGAGACCTTCGGTCTGAGTTTTGAGGACTGGTATCAATTGGGCTATTGGGGCGATCAATACATCCCCTATGCGCTCATAGGCGACGGTCGCGTGGTGGCCAACGTCTCGGTGAACACTATTGACTTCAAGCATCGCGGCAGGAGCCTGCGCTATGTGCAGCTCGGAACGGTTATGACGGACAAAGAATATCGCAATATGGGCTTGAGCCGGGCCTTGATGGAGCGCGTACTTGAGGACTGGGTGCCAAATTGCGACGGCATCTACCTGTTCGCCAATGACAGCGTATTGGATTTTTACCCGAAGTTCGGCTTTGAAGCAGTGAGTGAATATCAGCACTCAAATCCTTTTTCCGGCAGCGGCGGCGACGCATACAGATTAGATATGTCAATCGCCGATGAGCGCGGCATGGTTTGGGAATACTATAAGAAATCTAACCCCTTCTCGGCATTTTCGATGGAGCAAAACGGCTCGCTTGTCATGTTTTACTGCACAAAATTCATGCGTGAGAGCGTCTACTACTCAGCCACTGAGGATGCGATCATCATCGCGGACTGTGACAACGGCAGCTTATGCGTATACGACATTTTCTGCGACGCGGGCCGCTCAATGAATCTCGTCATCTCCCAGCTTCCGGATATGGGCGCCGCAAGGCTCACTCTGGGCTTCACGCCGCTCGAGAGCGAGGGCTTTAAATGCGAGCCGTACGCCGAGGAGGACACGACTGCGTTTGTGCTAAAGTCCAAAGGAAGTGTTTTAAAGTCCGACAGACTCATGTTTCCCGCACTCTCGCACGCATGAAAATTTACTTGAACATTTTTACATATATGGTAGAATAAGCGATAACAAAACTAAAAGTGTTCGACAACGCTTTGAACGGAGCAAGCAGTATGATAAAAAACAGGATGACAGCAACAATTTTCAGGGGCGTGGCAATGGTTTTTGCGCTAGGCTGCGTCATGCGTCAGGTAGGCGTGTTTAGTGGACACGTCAATTTTTCTATCATGATGTACTACACGATTCAGAGCAACATTCTCGCGGGTGTGATGTTCGCGATATTGTTTTTCAGAACACTTAAGGGGCTCAGGGCCGAGGGCGCAAAGGGCTCAGCCAGCTATCTTGCACGCTTCGAGATGGTCTGCGTGATTGACCTGTTCCTCACGTTTTTCGTATACTGGGTGATGCTGGTGCCGCAGTCGTTTTCAATGGACGGCGATATGGGGTTGTGGACCTTTGATAACCTCGCAGTGCATCTGCTCACTCCCCTGCTTTGCCTTGTGGACTATTTCCTGTTCACAAAGCCGGGGCATCTCAAGTATAAAGACTGCTTTGCCGTGCTCATATATCCACTGTCCTATGTGCTCGTGACGAGCATCATGGGCTTCTGCGGATATGATTACGGATATTTCGGCGCCAACGGCCAGCCCGTGCGTTTTCCGTATTTTTTCCTCGATTTCGACCAGCTTGGGCTGATGGTATTTGCCTATGTCGCGGCTCTTGTTGCTTTTTTCCTGATACTCAGCCATATAATTTATTTCATCGACAAGAAGCGCGCGAAACCCGACAGAAACTAATTAATTTGTTCCGAACCTGGCGATATTACCAGCCGGGTTCGGATTTTTTGTGTGAATTGTTAGTTAATCTTTTGTTTTTAACCTTGCTTTTCCGGACTATATGCACTACAATGAACCCGACAATTTAATAATGGGAGAAGAAGTTATTTTGTTGTAACGCTGCCTTTAGGAGCAGCGGAAGGAGAATCAGCAATGAAAAAGCGTATTCTTGCAGTTTTCCTGGCGGTGGCTTGTTTGTCGTGTTTACTCAGCGGATGCGGAGAAGCAACGAAGCCAACACCCACCCCCAGCGACGAAACTACACCTTCTTCCGGGCCGAGCCAGGTGAATGAGATCACCGTTGGCATCGCCCAGGACCTGGATGATAGTCTTGACCCGTATCTAATGACGGCCGCAGGAACTAGAGAGGTCATGTTTAACGTCTTTGAGGGTCTTGTAAAGCCCGATTCTGACGGTAACTATGTCTGTGCAGTTGCCTCCGATTACACAATATCGGATGATGCGCTGACCTACACCTTCACGATACGTGATGGCGTGGTCTTCCACAATGGCAAAGCCTGCACAATAGAAGATATACTCTATTCTTTTGAAACCTGCGCCGCTACCTCGGTAACTTCTGCCGTGGTGACGGCGCTTTCTGCTGTCACAGATATGGCTGTAGACGGAAACCAGATAGCAATTACCCTCAGCGCGCCCAACAGCGATTTTCTCAGCTATGTCGCCAGCGTCTACATCGTTCCTGCCGACTACGACAAGCAAATTACCCAGCCGGTAGGCACCGGGCCGTTTAAGTATGTCTCACGCAGCATCCAAGAAAATGTTATTTTGGGAAAGCACGAGGAATACTATGGCCAGCCGGCGCATCTCGACCGCGTGACCTACAAGATCTATGGTGACGCGAGCGCCATGTTCACAGCCCTCAACGGCGGCGCACTGGATCTGGTGGCTCATCTCACGACCGAGCAGGTGAACAATCTCACAAACGGCTACGAGGTTCTGGAGAGCACCATGAACCTTGTTCAGGCGATCTACCTGAACAACGCAGTCGCGCCCTTCGACAACGAGAAGGTGCGTCAGGCAATGTGCTACGCCATTGATGTGGATGCGATGCTCGATCTGACGGCAGACGGGCACGGCACAAAGCTTGGCTCCTCCATGTATCCCGCATTCAGCAAGTATTTCGATCCCAGCCTCGCCGACGCCTATCCCTATAATCCGGATAAGGCTCTCGAGCTGCTTGCCGACGCGGGTTATGCAGACGGCTTCAGCTTCAAAATGAGCGTTCCCAGCAACTATCAGCCGCATATTGACACGGCTGTCGTACTTGCAGAGCAGCTCAAGGCCGTGAATATCATCGCAGATATTCAGCTTGTGGACTGGAACACCTGGGTGAGCGACATCTATGGCGGACGCAATTTCCAGTCAACCGTGGTCGGCTTCGACTCCAGCACCCTGAACGCCAGCGGTATGCTTGCGCGTTGGGTCAGCGATAATGACAAGAACATGATTAACTACAGCAACGCTGACTATGACGCCGCCTACGCCGCCGCACAGAACACCGTTGACGATGCCGAGCAGACTGCGCTTTATAAAAAGTGCCTGCAAATTCTCAGCGAGACTGCTGCGAATGTCTATCTTCAGGATCTGGCTGACTTTGTGGCTGTGAACCCGGCGCTGAAGGGCTATGTGTCCTATCCCCTGTACGTTATTGACATGTCACTGCTCTATCTGGAGCAGTAGGGAAAAATCTTCAATTGAAAGGAGGCGGGAATATGAGGTTTACCGCAAAAAAAATCTTCACTCTCATTATTACATTGTTAATTGTCTCTATTCTCGCCTTCCTGGCCTTTCAGGTGATTCCCGGTGACCCCAGCACAAAAATGCTCGGCATGGAGGCCACTCCCGAGAAGGTCGCAGCTCTGCAGCATGAGCTGGGGCTTGATAAACCCGTCTTTCTGCGCTACTGGAGCTGGCTTTCCAGCTTCGTCAAAGGCGACCTCGGCACGAGCTACAGCTATCACATGCCCGTGCGCGACATGCTGGGTGAAAAGCTCAGCATAACTGCAATTCTCACCCTTATGTCTTTTGTATTTACTGTAGTGCTGTCCATCCCGCTCGGCATTATGGCGGGCAGCATTAAGAGTAAATTTTTTGACCGTCTGTTCACCATATTCGATCAGGTGCTTATGAGCGTCCCATCATTTTTTTTGGGGATAATCGCCTGCTTTATTTTCGGGACTCTACTTCATGTATTTGTTCCGGGCAACTTTGTCTCCTACAACGATGACCCGGGCGCATTTCTGGGCTATCTCATCCTCCCCGCCCTGTCCATTGCAATCCCGCGCACCGCAATGACTGTCAAGATGCTTCGCGGCTCCATTCTCAGCGAGCTTGATCAGGACTACGTGCGCACCGCGCAGAGCCGCGGCAGCAGTAAGCGTGATATCCTGCGCCGTCATGTGTTGCGCAACGCCCTGATTCCGGTCATAACCTTCCTCGCGGTCTCCGCCGCAGAGATGATGACCGGCAGCATAATCATCGAACAGGTCTTTACCATTCCCGGCGTCGGGCGACTGCTCCTCACCGCAGTCTCCAACAGTGACTTCCCCGTTGTTCTGGCTATAGTGGTCATTCTGGCGGCCTGGATTGTCATCGTGAACTTCGTGGCGGACATGCTCTATCAGCTTGCAGACCCGCGCATTCGTCTGCGCTGAGAGGATATTATTATGAAAAAAACAGGTAACTCCTTTCTTTATATCGGGGGCGCAATCAGCCTTGTGATGACTCTGCTCATCCTTCTGGGCTGTGTTTGGACTCCCTACAGCCCGACCGAAATGAACAATTTCGCTAAATCGAAGCCTCCCTCACTGCAGCATCTGCTGGGCACCGACAACTTCGGTCGCGACATCTTCAGCCGAGTGCTGGACGGTGCCGGAACCACCTTTCTGATCGCGGTGTGTGTTGTATTCATCGGCTGCGTATTCGGCATCATCATCGGCAGTGTCTGCGGATATTACGGCGGCGTGGCAGACCTTATACTTACACGCGTATGCGACTCCATCACTGCCTTTCCGAGCATTCTGCTCGCGCTTGTGATCGTCAGCATCATCGGCAGGGGCACCTATAACGTCATCATCGCGCTGGGTGTGCTGTTTATCCCGAGCTTTGCGCGAGTCGTTCGCGGTGAATTTGCCCGCTGTCGAGAGCAAAACTACATCCGCAGTGCCAAGCTCATCGGTGTGGGCGATATGCGCATCATCTTTCGACACATTTTGCCGAACACCATGTCAGTGCTCCTGCCCAGCATCACAATCGGCTTTAACAACGCAGTGTTGAGTGAGGCAAGCATGAGCTACCTCGGCATCGGAACCCAGCCGCCCTACGCGAGCCTCGGCTCCATGCTGAACGACAGTCAAACCTACCTCGGCAGTGCGCCCTGGTATGCACTTGGAGTGGGCTTCACCATAGTCCTGCTCATACTGGGTTTCAGCCTTTTGAGCGAGGGACTGCAGCAGCGCAGAGCGCGGAAATGAGGTGAGATGTTGGCACAGCTTTTAAATGTACAGGACCTGCGGGTGCGCTTTCACAGAGCCGCCCCGGGCCGCTTTGCCGTGGACGGCATCTCGTTTTCCATGGAGGAGGGCGAAATTC
>CAZHUG010000026.1:0-19787 GCA_964535405.1 uncultured Oscillospiraceae bacterium
AAAACCCTGATTCTATGCGGCTTTCCGCCTTTGTCATTATTATACCGTATGGGCAAAACCGAAAGTCGTCGAACTTTATCGAGTTCGACGACTTTTATTTTCTCAAGGCATTGGTATCACCAGGTTCGTGATTTCCAGATCCTGACTCGCGACCCGCACGCCTTGCAGACTCTTTGGAATTTGAGGTGGAGAATATACACATCCCTCCTTGTCCGAGTATAATTGCATCCTCCTTTATTTCAAGAGTATTAGAAATATAGAAACCCCAAGACGAGACATGTGTTTTGGAACGACTTCCTTTAAATTACGATGAAGTTACATTGAGAACAATTGAAAATATTGATGTGTTATGAATACGGCAACGTTCCATAATAAGAGCATTTGAGGTAGAGCACACCACATCAATTTATTCAGGCATTTTGAGGATGGCCGATTAAATGGCATTGCAGCCCAATTTATTAATAAAAACACACATTGTAGCGCCTGTCGAGAGACGTTCAAAGGCATTCCAAGAAATAACCAGACCGATATTTTCGCTTTTAGAAAATGGCCCCTTATCGGAATCCTGTGATACCTATCGCATGATACTGTAATTGAGTTATCAAAAGATGTAAATCTTGAATATATGAAAGATCGCGTTTTGGAAAAATACGCTGAGTACGCTGAAGAGGTTGATATATAGTTATTAAAAGCGTATTATTGCTTTTAATAACTTTTTGCTTGGCCGTAATCCTTATTTTGTGCTAGTTTGTCCTTATGAATATTCGAGCGATTGGAGCAATCGGAAGGTTGCTCTATTTTCTTTTTATATGGCCTTGCTCTCATTCCGAAAGACGACAATAAGCCGCCGGATTAAAACTGAATCCGGCGGCTATCTCTACATTACTGCTATGAAATACTCCACTGATTATTGCTGTAGTTTATTACGTTAGTTGATGTCGCATTGGATTTGAGCAGTTGCCAATTATTCAAAACTTCATCAATATCGGAATGTAACCCTATTGAGTAAATATTAAAAGATAAATCTTTCTTTGAGTTAACTATCTCTTCAAGGTCTATCAAAAGTCCTCCTGTCGCTATTTGCATTAGTCGATTTCGTATAGCAACAGGCAACGGTACATTTAAGTGGTTAGTAATTTTCCTACCCAGAACGGTCATAAACTCATCCAACTCACGACAATAAAGTTTGCAATACGACCCATCATCATGTGCTAAATATGCAAAACGGTTTTGCAGTGTATTGAAAAATGGGGATTGCATAGCTTCTCCTAAATGTGCCATATATAGTACTTCCGCCACCTGCTGCTTACTCAGTCCAGGAACAACCCCGTTCTCAGAAAAATCCACAAAACAAAAGTCTCCAAAATTGTAGATGTTTTCTTTTGATAATTTATTAATTTCTTCCCTTCCCTCTAATAACTCAAAATTGTACGCTTGCCCATTACCAAAATAATCTCCCTTTATTAGAAGCAAATTTTCTATAGGTCGAGGTAAATATTCATTAAACTCATAAAACTCTATTCCAGAATAGACTACTACATTTTTTTCAATATCAAATTTTACGTAAATTTTTGTCCTTGCTTTTTTCATATGAACCTCCCTTACCACACTGGAATCGGAATCGGCACAGGTGCTGGAACCGGAATCGGAACAGGGTTAGGCATAGGCAAAAACGGAACAGATGGTTTTGTAACCGAGCTACCGCCGCTTAAGTCAACATATGTTGGCCCATAATAATAATCTCTGAAATTTTGAGTACTTGGCGAGTATTGCATGGTGTACCAGCTGAGCGGTTTGTAAACGGTCACTTGACGACCGTTGGGATATACGATAACGGTATATCCAGAATCCAAGTACTGAACTTCAATTTTATTTTGCCAGTCGTTCTCTTTTCCTTTCCAATCCCAGCCTTTTTTCTTATTTAAGCTTTTTAGCACGCTACTTGGAGGCGAACCGGGCGAGTTGCCACCTTGGTCATGAGGAGATCCATCTTCGTTCTGCGACCATGACTTATCGCCCTTATATACATGCACATGTCGCTGATACCCATCACCAATACCATGTCTTTCCATTCTGCCTGTCCACCCCTTACCTAAATCAAAGATGCTTCCCAAGGCAGCAAAAAGCCACGCATCATCTGTGTGCATTCTTCCATATTTATCAATATAGCTTCCATTATTGTCGCCAGCATATACCGTTGTAGATTTTCCATCAAGATAGATTATCGCTGTATTTGTCCGGCTATTCCAGCGAACTGTTCCTCCCAAGCCTTCAATTGTTGAACGGACTGCAATATCCTTTAGCCCACTTGGGTCAATCAACATGACAGGACTATTTCCGCAATAAGTGTACCAATTAAGCCCATTCCGTATAGGGTCTTCACTTGTAAAGCGTCCTGTAGATGGGTCGTAATTTCTAGCCCGCAGATAATACGTTTCCGTCTCGGTATCATAGTACTCGCCACAGTAACGGAAGGGGTTTGTACCCGCATCGTCAGGGTCGGTTTCATTGCCAAACGCATCGTAGTCATAGCGCTTTGTAACCGTTCCTCTTGAGTCTGTGAGCTGCACCACGTCGCCGTGTGCGTTGTACAGATAATAGCTCTCAGCGCCGCCTACATCCGAACGTATGAGGTTCATGCCACGCAGATATGTTGCGGCAGCTTCGCCATTTTCGACTTCTGCCACGATGCTCCCGGCATCCCAAATGTATCCGGTGCCATTTTTGCTCACACGCAAGCCGGATGAATCATAAGCATACGTGGTCTTTACGTTATCTGTATCCGTGTGCACAATTAATTGGTTGAAACCACTATAAATGTATTCCTCGCTGCTGGCAATACCGCCCGTGGCATTCATCACGACGGCTGACAACATATTTCGGTTTGCGTCGTAGCTGTAATTCGTCATTTCCGCGGTTAGTAATGTCTATAAGCACATAACGGCGGTTGAGGCGTCAGCGTAGTTTGGCGCAGGCGAGCAAATTTTCCAACGAATAATACGGCTCTGCGGTGAAAGGCGCATAAAAAAACCGCCCAAACTGTTATGCTTGGGCGGTGAAGTTGCTCTTACTATTTGCTAAGAATATACTTTAATCTTTCAGTGAAAACGTCATATAAATCTCCTTCTTTTTGCATTTTTGATATAATTTTGTGTCCTTCGTAATCCAATATACCAATTGGATCAAATGGCATATTGGTAGGTGGATACTTATTTTCTGGGTCAACATAGTAAAATCCAAATAAAACTGGTCGATTTACTATAACTTCATTTTTGGGTTTTGTAAAATAACTCCAATAGATATCATTGTAGCTTTTTATATATGTCTCACCTAAATACATCCCTATATCTCGTAAAACAAACTGGCTGGCAACAGTAAGCCTCTCGCGTATAATCCAGTGTTCTCCTAACTTCCCAACGCTCCTTTCCATTTGACTAACTTCTTCTTTAGGGGTTTTTTCAGTACGCGCAATTTTTATAAACCAACTCCAGACAATATTCAAAGACTCAGGAGAATAATCGAGACATTCTAAGGGAACATTTATGTCTGTTGCACATCTATTTCTGAGATATTCCATTCTCTCAGGTATCTTTGAAATAAACCAGTCAAAGTTTTCCTTAGCTTGTTTAGGTGTCATGTTTTGAAAATCTAAACCTAATGGTGGAACAAGCAAATCATATTCTATATCAATCTTAGACCTAAAAAAATTATTCATCATCCATTCCTTTCTTTAATGAAAAAATATCTTAAATCCCGCGTCAATCAACGCTTCCAACAAAGGCCCGGACGGCCCCCCTTTGCCAGTAGCTACACTTTGGTAGAAGTGCCATTCAACAGCTTTAACTGCCGCATTGTTTTGAAGAAGCCATATATCTTTTGCTATTTGTTGTTGGACGAATTGAGTTAAAGACACATATCCATATTTTGCTTCTGCAATAATCCCAGTCTTAGAGCTAAAAGCATCAACAACTCTACTACCAAGCTGTGCAGTTGTTTGGAACGTTTGTGATACAGCATTAAGCCCATTTCTCAATGCTTGTTCCGCAGATTGCCAAGTTTGGTAAACTGTTGTTCCCAAGACTCCTCCGGATCCAGCAGTCAGCGTTGCACCAATGGCCGTGGCAGCTGCGCCTACTCCCCATCCGACAAGACCACCAACTAATCCACCTGCCGCTGTTCCGCCTAACACCCACCAGCCATCAACATATCCAAGTTGAGATTTCGAAATTTTGGCGGCTGTAACGCCCCCAATAATTGCACCAACTACTGCAAAAACAAAAATACATGCAAGTGTAATACTTTCTCCATTTGCATCAGCAAACATAACAGGATTATTAACAGCATAAGCATACAGATTGCCACTTTGCATAATTGCATAAACATCCGGAACGTAGGTATATGTACTTAGCCCCAACGGGTCATTCGGGTCGGCCTCGCGCTCATTCCGCTTGACCGGATTATCACCGTAGACCATATTACTAGTATTCCAGTGAGTATCCTGCTGGGTAAAGCGTCCTGTAGACGGATCGTAGTTTCTAGCCCGCAGATAATACGTTTCCGTCTCTACATCGTAGTACTCCCCGCAGTAGCGGAAGGGGTTTGCGTCGGCACTATCCGGGTCGGTTTCATTGCCAAACGCATCGTAGTCATAGCTCTTCGTGACCGCTCCTCTTGAGTCTGTGAGCTGCACCACGTCGCCGTGTGCGTTGTACAGATAATAGCTCTCAGCGCCGCCTACATCCGAACGTATGAGGTTCATGCCACGCAGATATGTTGCGGCAGCTTCGCCATTTTCGACTTCTGCCACGATGCTCCCGGCATCCCAAATGTATCCGGTGCCATTTTTGCTCACACGCAAGCCGGATGAATCATAAGCATACGTGGTCTTTACGTTATCTGTATCCGTGTGCACAATTAATTGGTTGAAACCATTATACGTGTATTCCCCGCTGCTGGCAATGCCTCCCGTGGCATTCATCACGACAGCTGACAGCATATTTCCGTTTGCGTCGTAGCTGTAGTTCGTCATTTCCGCAGTCAGGCCGCTATCTTTGGTCTCACTCAGGAGCTTGTTCGCGGCGTCATACTCGTAGACAGTCGTATAGCTTTTCTTGCCGGTGACCGTCATGCTTGCGCGGTTGCTGTTGGCGTCATAGGTGTAGGCTATCGTGTCGCCGCCGGTCTCGCTCTCTGAGGTCAGGCGACCAAGGTCGTCGTAGGTGTAGCTCGTGAGCGCGCCGGCATTGTCGCTCTTCGTCTTCTGGTTGCCGTCGGCATAATAAGTATAATTAAACGACGAGAGCGTGCTCGTGCCTTTCTGATTCTTAACACTAGTAACCCAGTTGGCGAGGTTATAGCTGTAGCTCTCAGTTACGCCGTTGGCGTATGTCAGCGAGGCGAGGTTGCCGTTGGTGTCGTAGGCGTAGCTTGCCGCGCTTGTGCCATCCTCCGACACTGTCGCAAGGCGGCCAAGGCCATCGTAGGTATACGTCGCGCTTTGCACGGTCTCTGAGCCCAGGTTCAATGTGAAGCTGGTGCGATTATCCATAAGGTCATAGGTATAAAATCTAGTGCTGAAAGCCGATTCTTCAACTGTTTTTTCCGCTACTTTTGCTGTATTTTCCGCTTCTTCAATTATATCTTCCGCGTCAATACCTATGCTCATAGCTACCAACGGTGGGCTTGGCTCTACTGGTAAAATAAATTCGGGTTCTTTTGTCCAAACCGCCCAAAGATTAACTATTCCGCCGGGAACTGCTGTCAGATTTTTGAGATTTTTCTGCCTGTCGAAATATTTCACATCGCGATACCCTACTTTAGAACTCGAAGTTGACCAGCCTAAAAACCTATAGTCATAACGGTCAAATTCATTTACGCGTAGAGTTATCTCCTGGTCATAGAAACAAGTCTGCGTGTATGTATCTGTAGGCGGATATATACCACCAACAGTCTCTTTGACTGGATCTGCGTTTGCAAGGCCACCGTTGCCGCGATACACAATGGTATACCTGTTGGCAGTCCATCTGGCGACAAAGGTACAGTTTTTCTCAATATTCACAGGATCACCATTTTTGATCCTTGTGTTTCCTAAATACCAGCCCAAAAAAGCATATCCTGTGCGAGTCGGTGTGGGAAGGTTATATGTATCTATCGCAGTAAGCTTTATGATGCTAGTCGATACTTTTCCTCCATTAGCATCAAGCGTAACCGTATATGCAATATCGTCAGGTTCAACCTCTTCAGTGCCGGTGACTCGGCCAAGTTCGTCATAGTAATATAGAGTTTGCAACACTCCGTTATTTTCACTGCGAACCGCTCCGGTCATTGCATAAGTATACGCAATTAGCTCCACACCAGGTTGTGCATCTACACCGCTGGCAAGGACTCTTCCCAAGGCATCGTAGACGTAAGTGGTTTTCACGCCATTTCTATCTGTTTTTGTGATAAGCCGACCGAGTGCAGTATAGGTGTACTCTTCTTTATGACCGACAGCGTCTGTCATAGTCAGGACATTGCCGAAGCGGTCATATGTATATGTCGTCAATGCCCCGCCGCTGTCAGTGAGAGACTCCAGACCCGTAGTCATGCTCAGAGTATTTCCAACCCCGTCGTAGGTATATCGTGTCACGCTCTGGACAGCTCCATCGTCATACTGAGCGACGCATACGAGCTTAGCGCGCGAGTCGTACTCATACTCAGTCTCACTCCATGCGGATGCTGAGCCGACTGCGTTCACCGGCGTCAGGGTGCGAGTAATATTGCCATTTGCGTCATAGTAGGACTTTTTTGTCGCCGTCTGCCCCTGCTCAATGGTATAGGTTTCTGATATCAGTCTGCCAAGCGCATCATAGGCATAGCTCGTCTGTGTTCCGCTGAAGTCAGAGGCGCTTGCGAGCTGGCCGAGTGCATTATACGTTGAGCTGAGGTAATCTCCGTCTGCGTTGCTGCTTTTAACCACTTGTCCAGCGTAGTTATACTCATTCTCGCCCGTTACCCCCTTGCCTCTTGATGCGGTATATGCACTTGTGCTCGTCAGCAAGTTACCGACATAGTCATAGGTGTTGGTACCAAAGTACTCTTTACCATCCAGGGGTCTACCGGTTTTGACCACGTTTCCGCACTTATCTGTATACTGCGTTGTGACAATTGAAGGCGCATTGACGTCTCCCGCGATTGTCTTAGTTACCTTACTATATGTGCCGTTCTCGGCAGCGTCATCATATGAGTAGCTTAGCTCTGACAGCGCTTTCGTGCCTTGAAATGCCGTTTCGGATGTGACTCGTCCCAGCGCATCATAAACGTATTCAGTCAAGCTTCCGTTTACATACTCGTTTACGCTCTCAAGCTGGTTGAGCTGGTTGTATTCTTTGTAAGATATGACAATGCCTCTTGCCATGTCTATTGTCTGATGTTCCAGCCCAAGCGGAGTATAAGTATGCTTTATAGCCGCTCTGTTTTCATCCGTGACGGTCACAGTATTCGCCCTGTAGTTGCGGTCATACCGGACAGTCGTGCCATCTGGATTCGTGATGCACGCAACGTTGCCTATAGCGTCATAGGCAAAACCTGTGATATTGCCTTCTCCGTCCGCAGAGCTCACCATGCGACCCATGTCGTCATAACTGTAGCTGAGTGCAATTACACCCGCGGCCTCCCCCGGTGTTGATGCGGCTGGCGCTCCGTCCGCATCGAGGATTCCCGTGTGCTTCTCCTTGGAGAGATATGCGTTATTGCTATAGCTGTACTCTGTGATCTGATAATCTGCAAAGCCATCAAGATAATTTTTCTGACTTGTTGTATTGCCGTATGTATCAAACGCGAAATCTGTTCTTGACTTCTCCTCGTCATTTTCGAAGGTCTGCACGCGGGTGATGTTTTTGCACTCGGCGTCCAGTGTATTTTTTAGAACTACCCTGGTATCTTCGTCCGCGTTATATGATTTGGTCAGCGGCAGATTATATGTACTGTCATATGTGTATGAGATTTTGTATGCTGTATTTGTCGTGTCGCCGTTTGCCAGTGGTGACCACTCTGCTGTCAGGTTGCCCTTATTGTCATATTCCGCTGCAGTGATAGTCTCCAGGTATACGCTCTGATTAGCAGGCGAGAAGCTTCTGACGGTTTGCTTTGTTGGAAGCGTGTCCGCGTTGTATTCAAAAAGCATTTCCTGATATGTTTTGCCTTCTGCGACAGTTCTTTGCTCGACCTGAAGGTTATCATTATTGAAGGTATGAATCGTCTTCGTGCGATTCGTATCTTCTGCGGTTATTGTATACGTAAAGTCGTCGGGCAGCGAGTCCGGGGCGCGGTGTGATGGATATCCACTGTAGTCGTCAGCTGAATAGCTGAAGTTTATAATGTTTGACTCCGTCCTTCCGACAAGGTCGGAGCGCGAAACAACGCGATACTCTTGGGCAAGGCCGTTTACATTTATATTGCGCTCTACAGCCTCGTAAGAATACACCGACTGCGCCCGTGTTGGATGTGTAATTGTTGTTAGATTCAAGAAGTAGTTTTTTGCAGCATATGTACTTTTTCGAAAAACATCAAAGCCTCCCTCTTGTACCGTATAACTATAGCTGGTAGTAGAACCAGCCGCGTCCGAATACGAAGCAAGCGCATTTGATATCACCGTACTGTTGTTCACTGTGGTATTCATATGCTCAATATTATATGTGAGAACGCTTGAGTCCGGCAGAGACACTGTCATTGTATGCCCGTCATCCTCTGTGTTTTGGCCGGAAATTGTTGTTACTCTGCCCAGCGTGTCCGTTATAACAGTATGAGGATAGCCATTCTGCATAGTGTTAACAAAGGTTATAGTATTGTCATAGCGATCCTTTATGCCGATAAGCTTTCCGTCATTAGAGAAAAATTCCTGTTTTCCGTCCTTATAGGTGAGTGTGTATTGTGACGAAACGCTCCCGTTTGAGAAAGCGTTCCAATCTTTCTCCAGGCACAGATCGCCAAGAGTGTAGTCCTTGAGATTTGATGCATTATCACCATTAAATTTAATTTCATAGGATACGCCTGTCGACAAATGAAGATATCTGCCTCCCTGTATTGATGAGAAGGCAAAGCTCCAGCCTTGCCCCAAGCCAAAGCTGTCGTTAAGATATGTATTCCATCCTGTATAGGAGTAAGAATATGAATGATAATCTGCCATCTCTTTTTGGTAATTGACCGATGGAGTATATCTCATAAAAGAATTATCATCAGGATCAGAAGATGGGACGTCATAAGGCGCCAGCGGTAGTGTTGCTGCAAATACAACGGCATCGCCAATAGTGTCAAACGGACCATAGGTAACTGGGCGTGTGTCATATAGCGGCTCACTCCAAGAACCGAATCCAGGTACATGTAAAAATGCCTTCACAGCGTAAATAACGTAATATTCATATACTGTGTACTCATTCCACTGCCCTTTGGGTAAGTATACATTAGCATCACCGGAGCTATATCTGCGTCCAATTTGAAGGTCCAGCCCATTTACGCCCGGCAGCGTGTAGTCAACAGCCTGAATCGTCAGTTCACCGGAGTTTAAAGATACGCTCTCGTTGTTATCATAGCTGTAGACGTATGGCGCGCCAAGATATGGGTCTTCGGCTGTCTCGCCTTCGTCCCCGCTTGACCCACTGCTTTGGGGGGATATGCTTGAAGTCAAGGCGCAGGAGTGTTCTTCGACACTGAAGCGAGCGTCATAAGCTTCTGCAATGCTCAGGTCGTTTTCGAGAACGCAGGCGGCAAAAGTCTCAGGAGATATACCCATCCGGCCTGCGTATTCCTCGCATATGATGCGCTCTGAAGATATGAGCTCATTATAGGCCTCCTCGTCAGCATAGCCGGACAAGAGCGCGTCAAGTTCAAGCTCAAATACTTGACAGAAGCCGTATGCATATAGCAATTCGTTCACGGAAAAGCCTTGCATCATATATCCGCGCAACTCGGTATCCAGCTCCGTGCCGATAACGTCGTCATTTATGATTGCCTTATAAAATGATATCTGCACAGAGAGTTCTTGATACGCCTCCTCGGACGGAGCGATTGCCAAAATGTCCGAAACCGGGAAATCGAACTGGTTGGCGAGTGAAATATATCGAATCGAGTCTTGAAGGGATACATCCTGCAGCTCCAGATCCGAGAGCTCTGAGTCAGAAGTATTGACATGTTCACAAACAAAGCTAAGCTCATCACTCGTGAGCTCTGAAATGTTTTTATCTGAAAACACTATGCCAGCATATTGCTTTGCCTCAGCAATCTCTGCCCCAGTGAGTGCCGGCAGATCAATTTCAGACTCAGTTATATACATTCCGTCAGGTTCTATGTATGTTGTTGGCGCATCCGGAATAATAAATGTGTCCGGCGCCTGTGCAGTTGTCCAAGGATACGACTCGGAAGGTATATCGTAGGTGTGCCCCTCGGGCAGTCCCATGCCGCTGCCGTTTGTCGCTAAGGCAGGAGTGGCAATAAATCCGAGTAGTGATGCCGGGATCAGTTGAAAGATCAAAAGAATTGCTAGAATAATGCTTATTATTTTTGTACTTTTCCTCTTTTCCATGTTGCATTTCCTCCTATTATTAAAACCTCTCTTTTGTCCTACTCAGCACTCTGCACGGGACTCACCTCTTTCGCAAGTTAGCGTGACACCATTTTAATATACATATTTTGTATTTGCAACAATAATCTTCATAATATGTCATATTTTGTATGTTAGCACAATAAAACAACCTACACCTTGAGGTGTAGGTTGTTTTATTTATCATAGTGAATAAAAACGCCTTTTTGAATCGCCGAGATTACCTGTTATATGTGCTTATCAAATCCAAATTAACACTTAAATAGTATTTCCCGAATGAAATCGTGATTAATATGAGGATACGCAAAGAGAACAGCAAAGGTTTTGCAAATGAAGCCGTGATAAAAGTAAATACATATTGCACCACAAATAACTATAAGGTACGGCATAATTATAAAAATTCGTAAAGAAAACACCCTGAAGCACAATTGTGCTGCAGGGTGTTCTTGCTTACTTTGCGGTCAGCTTCCAGCCAGCGGCATAAAGCTGAGTCGTTCTAGTTGTTTGACTTTACGAAGTCTTCAATAAACCTCATAAAGAATGTTGCAACTTCTGAGCGCTTCATATCTCCGGAAGGCACAAGCGTAGTATCTGTGCGTCCCGTCAAAAGCCCGGAGGCGTTTGCCCATTTCACCGAGGCAAGTGCCCAGTTAGATGTCTCCGCGGAGTCACTGTAGCCCGCCAAATTGTTGGTATCTGATGTGTCAAGGCCCATATACTTTGCAAGCCTCATCATCATTGTAGCCACCTGTTCGCGTGTTACATGCTCGTTAGGCCCAAACAAACCATCTCCAAAGCCCTCTACTATTCCCTTTTCATTTGCCCAGATTATGGCATCTGTAAACCACATTCCGGAAGGTACATCTCTAAACGGGTTTGTCTGTGTTGTTTTGGGTGAACCTGCATAGCGATAAATAATTGTCGCCAGCATTCCGCGTGTAAGAGCAACATTGGGCGCAAATCTGGTGCCGTCAACACCGTTCATAAGGCCGTTTTCAGCAACATATTGTACGGCTTCGTAGTACCATTTGCCTTCTGTCACATCGATGAAATTGTTTTCCCATTCCTTGCCCGGCTCTACTACAATAGCTCCGACAACCGGGATTGCACGGGTTTGTACTAAGCCGCAAGTGACACAGGTGCGTGATTCTAAGCCTTCCTGGGTTGTGGTAGGTACATTAATAACTACCCAGGGTCCCTTATGGCCTATAGCGTTTACAAACTGATCCATGTAGCTTTCCTGACAAATTGAGCAGGTATGCAGTGTGTAGCCTTGCTCAG
Organism: uncultured Oscillospiraceae bacterium; assembly: GCA_964535405.1. Taxonomy (GTDB): domain Bacteria; phylum Bacillota; class Clostridia; order Oscillospirales; family Oscillospiraceae; genus Scatomorpha. The sequence continues at coordinate 11,858 of CAZHUG010000026.1, forward strand.
TGCAAGTAGGCGCGACAACTGTAGAATCATACTCGTGTTCGTGATCAAGCATAAGTGTGATATCATGCTCTGTGCCAGGCTTTTGTTCGTTTTCTTGTTTTGTGGTAACAGTAACAATTGTCTCTTTATCGTTTGTAAGAATATTGAATTTAACTATAGCTGAAATGCTATTTTTAGAAATTGCATCTTCGTCTGCATAGCCAAAGGTTAAGAGACCCTCTCCATTATCAAAGAAGCTGTTGTATTGTGCAAGTCCCAAACTTTCCTGTTCATTAAATTTCAGCGTTGCAGCGTCATATTTAACTGTAAACAAGCCGTTGGTGGTGACATTTTCTGATGACAGTCGCAAGTCAACCGTTTTCACTTCAGGATCCATCAGATTATTGAATATCGCCTCTGCGCCAGTCATGTCAAAGGAGTTAAAGAGACTCAAATTGGGGACAGCTTCGGATTCGTTGCCTGCGCCTACCTCGGTTTCGTTGCTTGCGCCGATTGCGGTTTCGTTGCCTGCGCTGACCTCGGATTCGTTGCCTGCGCTGACCTCGGTTTCGTTGTTTGCGCTGACCTCGGTTTCGTTGTCTGCGACGGTTTCAGATTCGTTATCTACACCGAGGGTGCTAAGCTCTTCCACCTGCTCCGGTGTTGCATGAATTACATCTGCGTCCTTCAGCAGCAAATCCGCCAGACTATCGGTAGTCTTCACTCCGCCGCTGGCACCCTCGACGCCAGTAATGTTGACAGGCCAGTTGCCTGCGATCGTTGAGATCTTTTTCATATCAAATATGTCTGTTGAAGCATTCCACTCCAAGCTATAAAGGTCGCTGCCCTCTCTATGCGTGGTACCATCCCTGCTATGCTCTATGAAGTAGAATACATCGCTGGCACTGTCGTAGAACAGGGAGGCATCGTTTTCTGTGAAATTTGCCGTACCAGATAAAGATGTTTTATGCTGAGTTATAAAATACCCATATCCATCATCCTTAGCATACATAAGCATCGTATGCATAAAAGCTTTTTTATCCATCAAATAGAAAATCTCGGTATCGTACTTCACATTTTCATGCTCATACTCAAAATATCCGCCCGAGGTTATGCCTCTGAAATTTTCAGCATCTAGTTGACTAGCTTGAGTATATTTTGTTCCGAGTGTACCGCTCATTGCGGGTACAGGGAAGCAGAAGTATCCACCATCAGTGGCAACAATATGTGTTTGACCATCATCTTTACCAAGAAATTGGCAATATGCTAAGGCTGAGCTACTTTGAATCGAATTGCGCTCTGTAGAGCTTAATATTTTTCCTGTGTCAGGATTAACTTCATCAATACGATATCCTGCAGGCGATCCCGTCCCCACCGGCGTGAATTCTGCAACATAGTAAACATTGTGCACAGAGTCGTAAGTAGAGGCAGGCATTTTGTTGCTATTCGGGTCTTTCTGAAGCTCAGTGCCGGGTGTAAAAGTATCTGTGTTCAAATCCCAGGTGAAGAAGCTTGTTTTCTTTTTATCGACGTCTGTATAGGTGCCTTTAAGTATAACACCTTCAACACTTGATACAATTACTTCGACACTTGCGCTCTTGCTTTTATCATGATTGGAGGTGGCAGTGATTTTGCACTTGCCGGCACTGATGCCCGTTACATTGCCGTCCTGGTCAACTGTTGCAATGCTCTCATCCCCGCTGCTCCAGCTTACCCCGCGCTTGCTCTCCCCAAGGGTCCATGGGAATACAAGGCTTTCGAGGCTGATAACTTCACCTGGAGACATGGCGACAGTATTTGCCAAAATCTCGACACCGTCAACGTTATCCGCTGCTTTATATGCATCGTCTGTGTTATCAGGTTCAAGGAACAGTCCGCCAATTTTCTCATTAAATAAGCCGATATATCTGGCAGTGACAACTGTTTTATTCTCCTTCTCTTCAATCCGTGTTTTGAGTAAATCAACTTCCACCATCATATAGGTAGGCCTATTAGCTGTATCAACTGATGTATAAGCTAAATATACCTTCTCTGTTTCTGAATCGTATACCGAGCCACTGGAGTAATAATTAAAATGGTAAAGCAAGTAAGGATAAGCAGCTGCATAGTCTTCCATAACGATCAGGCCATCAGATAGCTTGAAGGTATAAATGGTACTGTAACAATTTATGGCATAAAACTTTCCTGCCCCATCTGTGAATAAGAATCCCAAGGTTGACATTCCATACTTTTCATCTTCTTCTGTCGCACCTTTTACTTCATATTTCAAATCGTTAACTCGCTCAATTTTGCCAGTAATCGGGTCAACTGTAAGCATCCTTGAACCGCTGTCTGGTATAAAGTAAAGCATATACAGTTTTTTTGTAGCTGAATCGTAGGTCATGTCAAGAATATTGGGGATTGAGCCGTCACTCAACACTAAGCGGTTAATAAAGCTGGCTTCATACGGTTTATTGTAGTCTACAGCGTATAAATTGCTATTGACGTCAACTGCAAACATATAGCCATTTGCATATGTGCTGGCAACAAAATCCTGACCGGAGCCATCTATGAAGTCAGTTTCAAAGTGCGTGCCCTTCTCGAGCTCATTAAATGTGATCCACCCCATTGTATCCCGGCTAAATGCGCCAAAGCGACCGCGCTCAACTTTTTCGCCAATTTCAAGATTAAGCTTGTATGTTCCGAAATTCATGGCGTAGTCATATACGCGAATATAGAAACTTGTGCCGCTTATATCTTTCAAATCAATAAGGGTAGTAGCCTCAACACCCAGTTCTGTCTGACTTGTTATGCCCTGGCTCAACATAGTGGTACCGCCAGAGTTATAAAGGATCGCACCGGCTACATAGCGATTGTCCTTTCCCGTTACCGCCAGAGTGTTAGTCTCAGGGATAAATGTTGGGGTTCCTATTATTTCGGGATTTGTGTTGTCGATGGTCACCACGGTTTTAAGGCTGGCTCCCTCTCCCATCGCTTCCCAGTCAATCGTATTATCACTCTTGAGATAGTACTCAGGCGCCAAGGTCATGGCCAGCTCGACGACGTCACCATCTTCAAGCTTAACGTCTTTGGCACCAGTGCCTTTCCAGAAAAGGGCCTGATATCTGGATGCATGTCCCCACATATTTTTAGAAGTATCCCAGTTAGCTGCAAATTTGTCGTCGCGTTTATACTCGTTGGCATAAAGCACTTCACGCGTATCATCATCCGTGACTTTGGTCACTGTAAACCTGGAAGCAATGGCATTGCGAATATTTGAATAATGGACCCCGACTATACTGTTATCCCTCTCGTTATTAAAGCTGTTGCGCTCCGGCATGTAGATATCATCAGGTGCAAGTGGGTTGCCAGCAAAATAACGCACTCCAACAAGACCATCGTAATTGATGGTCCAGCGGTTGCCAGTCATGTTAGATATCTTATTAGTATTATCATATGAGTATAGGTAAGTGTTACGGATTTCAGCGCCGCCTAGGTACTCGGCCAGGCTGCCCTTATCAAACATGGAAGCATCGGTCCAGTTGCCATAGAATGCTAGCAAGGGGATCGAATGGGTGGTGCCCATTTCGCCTTCAGCATCACTTACTTCATCAGCAAAGACAAAAGCCTGAATATATGCACCATTGGGGCAGTTCGCATCTAAGAATTTCATCTGATCATCAGTCAGTTTGATGGTAACAGTGATTCTTACAACGCCACTTCCTGGAGCCGTGATTACGCAGCTGCTAAGCTTGGCAGCAAGCAAGTGCACATCATACGTGTCAGTATCGCCGTCTGCGTTTATGTCGGCGTGATTCTCGTTTTTGATGCTCTCGCTACTGCCGGTAACAAAATCCAGCAGTGCCTGCACATCGTCTTCGTCAACAATACCGTTACCGGTAAAATCATAATTGTTTAAGTCTGGGCTTACTATAGGCTTGCCGTCAATTTTCCAAGTGGCTACTGTGGCGAGGGCGGCCGTTTTAGTGTCTAAAAATGTAGTCTTCTCAGACTCTTTCTTATCGCTATTGGCATAAGAGCTGTATACATTCTGTGTAAATGCATCAACACTTAAGATGAAATCTTTTTCTTCTTCGGTCATGTTATTAATCGTAAAATCAAAGGTATACACGCCGGTGCGATTTGGGTCGTCGCCCAGCTCTGCTTTTACCTTGCCATCATCCTGACCATTTACTAAAATGTAGCTGTCTGCCGAGAGAGCCGCAGCAGTGTTGACAAGCCCTGCCCCTTGACGGAGCAAAGAATAGTATTCGCCGTACTGATCCCTCATGGGAACTGAGGTTGACATCATTAAGCTCTGAATCAGCTGCCTGTTTGATATATCGCCCCAAGCAAGGCCAGCTGGCTCGCTTTTAAGGTGCTGCTGCAAAAGGGCGGCAATACCAGCAATTTGAGGTGCCGCCATAGAAGTGCCGCTATCGTTCTTATACTGGTTTGCAGCTGATAATACGTCTGGAGCTCCATCTTTTCCTCCCTCAAGCAATTGAATGCCGTCGAGGGAGTATATATTTCCACCGGGTGCTGTGATTTCAGGCTTCAGGCTTAAATCGCCGGGAACGCCCCAGGAAGTAAAGCTGCTCATAATATAATAATCAGATCCATATAACTGGGTTGTGGTTCCTTTATGTATAGTTATCTTGCCGGTGTAGTAGACGTTGCCGTTATCCATAGTCACTTCTGTGGAATTGGCCTTAATAAACTCAGCATTGAGTTGCGAGATGGATACGCAGGGGACTCTCCTTGCATATCCAGTCAAGTCCATACTCGGGACGCCAGGCTTATTATCATAAATGATTATACCAGTTACGCCTTTAGTATCTTTATGGTCCCCAATATTGTTGGCCTTCTCTGCAAAGTTTACATCTGCTCCGCGGGAGCAGAAGACGATTTTATTATCAAAATAGGGAAGACCTGCAATTTCTTCTTTACTGCCATACCCGGTGGTAAAAATGTATTCGTATTCCGTACCACTGTCGTCTTTTGATGTATCCTTGCTTGCTAAAGCATGGGTGTATTTTCCCAACCTTTCAACATAAACTATTTCCTTGTCTTTCACGCTGATGTATGATCCTCTCATGCCGTCGTTATCTACCGAGGCAACGGACATGGAGTTAGTATAAGTACCCGGAGAACCGGCGGTCTGGAAAGATACATCATCACTGTACAGGTCACCAGTCATGGTGTTTGTATCGTCTCCCCAAGGCCCGGAGTTGCCTGCGGAAATAGAAACCACTGCGTTGCTTTTCGCCAGGGAGTCCAAAGTTGTAATAAATTCTTCGCTGAATGTCATACCAGCAACATTAGAACCGATTGACAGGTTTATGGCGTCACACTTGAGAACAAGGGCGTCTTCGATGGCTGCCATATAATCCGTTTGATGGGCCCCGCCCTCAGCACCCAAAACCTTCAAAACGATGACTTGCGCATCAGGCGCGTTGCCCACTGTAGCAACTTCATCCGCGGCGGAGACAAAATTGTTGCCTTTCTTTATGTAGCGGTTGGAGGCAGCGATGCCGGCCACATGTGAGCCATGATTGCCACGAATATCATCCGTATGGGTGATATCAGCATCCTTGTCAACATAACAATATCCAAAAGGTACCTTTTCATTTACATAAAGCCCCGCTGCGGTAATAGTTCCACCATGTATTTGTGTAACATTGAGTTGATCTAAAACTCCTGCAATCTCATCCACGCCCAAAAGGTTAAGGGTGCTGACGTATCCCTCATATTCCACCCCTGCCTCTTCGGCCTCTTGCTTAAGTGCATATTCAAACGCCTCTGCATTCATTGACTGGTGGGAATAATCCAAACCGGTGTCTATGATAGCAATTCGGGTGCCAGCCCCTGTATACCCCTCTTGCCAAGCCACATTGGTTCCGGTCATCTCTGAAGAAACCACCATGTTGGGCTTGCCCACGGCACTGCTAACTGCGGCACCGGAATCAAATTGGGGCATGAACAAGGTTTCAATTTCAACCTTTTTCACGCCGGGAAGACTTTCGATTTCCTCAAGTTTCCCGTATTCCACATTGACAGAAATGAGGTTTGCAGCCAGTGTAAGGTTCCAAACCACATCTAAATCTTCACCGATAGATTCCTCGATGAAGGATGTCATGTCAACCTGAGAATCATGCAGGTCCTGCCTGTAAGACATTGCCGAAAAGTTTTCCGCAATGTCCTCGGTAGAATACCCGGCGTCTATTGTCGACGGCTCTTCAAAGACTATGGAAGCACGGACTATTTCATCATCAGCATATTCCGATGGCGCTTCCGTCTCTTCCGCCTTAAGATCGCCAATAGAGGTTACAGAGACCTCACTGTCGTCGACTTTTTCAATGCTTACTTTGTAATTTGGATTTTCCGCGCTAGTTTGGTTTGCTGCGTTGACGGGTAATGCAAAGCTGAACAGCATTGCAATAACCAGAACGCTGGAAAGGACGCGAGATAACAGATGCAACTTCTTCATATTTGTACTCTTCATTCTTGTTCTCCCCTGACATAAAATTTACCATTATCTGAAAATATATCCAAAAGCTTTCGATAAATATAGCACGACCTTCTACAAAATACAAGCATATTCAAGACATTTGCGACCTGCAGACTTTGTCTTTGGTAAGCATTGACAAACTTAATATATGTTAATATAAATAATTATGCATATTAGCAAGTGTTCCACTATTACAATCGTTTTTAATGTTAAACGTTATGTAGTACTAATAGCTAAAAACTTAACAAGTACATCACATAAATATCGGCATAATTGTTGAACTATGTTATCAAAACGTAAATGATTGCAAGAAAATTTGCGAAATCGAGAGGACGCATATTTAATCATCTTAGTATTAAGAATTTTGGGAGTATATGTGTTTCAGAAGCAGATATATCAGCATGTTTTGACAAAATGCCAAGCAGTTTAACATCATATAAATAATGCATAATAATTAGTAACATTGCTTTAAATAAGTTGGAAAAATGCTTTAAATATGAACATGTTAGTTTGGGCTATAAAGCACAAAATCTCTTATTATCAAATATAAATTGAGGGATATGGAACTGTCGTTTAAGGCTATTAAAACATGCATATTAACCTATTAACCCATATTCAAAAGTCGTCGAATTTTATCGAGTTCGACGACTTTTTTGTTTTATTGTTGTTTGTTAAGTTGTATATGGTATTGTTATTGCAATATTATATAAGAAACGCAGGAGGTTAAAAATGCTTTGCACTTACCAGATCAGTGTCACTGGTGCTTCATTTCTATACATGACAAGAAACTCTGTGCTGTTGTTTGCTTTTATAATGTATTTTCGCGATATTTCGAGCTATGCGATACTATACCCAAGCTTGATGATAGATTTGCTCATATTGATGGTCTGATTTGTGATTGGAAAAACAATAGTGAATTTACCCTAAGCGAATATATCTTGAATATTGCAGAAATAAGTGTTTCGGATGATGAGATTTAAATGTCAGGAGATAATCCTACATACCAACAGCCCCCCAAACCATTGGCATAATAGTGATAAGAAACTAAATCACTTATAAACTATTAGCTGACAATTTTTGATGTGCGAACAATGGCCGTCCATCTCGATAAAGCGAGATGGACGGCCAAACTCTATTTTCAAGGCAAATACTATAAAATGCTTGTTATCCTGTCAATTTAGCACTGACAGCGCCATCACATAGTCGTAGAAACGTTCGGAATCCTCTTTGGAAAAGCTGATGCAGATAAACTGTCCCGTTTCCTGATAAGTTGCAAAGATCATGTCTAACGCACCTGTACCTCGCCCGTTTATTTCGATTGGAAGCGCCATAGGTTCAATATCCGCATCCGTGAGGTCAGTTATTTGGACACAATTTCTAATGCACGCAAAGAGCATTTCCGCTGTCTCTTGTGTTTTGATATCGATTGACTCCAGATAGCCGTTGCTGAGTGTCACGACA
>CAZHUG010000026.1:19797-29538 GCA_964535405.1 uncultured Oscillospiraceae bacterium
ATCTTGCTCCCCAAAGACGATTTCATTTTGAAGCTGCCTGATCACGCCCTCCGAGAATATCTCCTTGACCCCGGGGTACATCGTGCCGCTTCCCCCGCTAAGATAAAGCAAAAAGCCAAGGCTGTCTGTCTCGTTCAGGGAAAACTCAAGAATCTTTTTACCTTCGGAATAATATAGTTTTTCATTGTTTCCCGTCATCATATCGCCCACGTAGACCTGCGGGTACGCAAGCTCCGGAATGGTTTTGACCAGACGAACCTCCGCAGCCTTCGTGATAAACGAGATAACTCTGTCGACCATGAGCGTGCTGTCCGCGTGTACGCCAATAACTCTGCCGCTTAGCGGGTCTATCTCTATCGGGATCGTTTCCGCGCTGTACAGAGCCGCTTTCTGTTCCTCTAAATACGCGAGTGCCATGTCCATGAAGTCTTCCTCATCGGAAGCGTTTTTCCTAAAAATATATACGCCGATTCCTGCCACAAGAACAAGAATCAAAAACATAGAGACTACTGTTTTTGCCTTCATGCGTATCGTCTCCTCTTCGTCGCAGAGATAAGAATGGGCAGCTCCTATCTCTGTAACGAATAATTTAATTTACATGCCTTTGAAGCACGATTTCTTCGCTTGTTTTGTTCCCACACCTATCATAGAGTTCAAATACCATTTTATGTTCGCCGGGCGTGAGCTCCAAATATATGCCGAAGTCGGGAACATCAGACATATATCTGATAGAATAGACGATTGTTTGTATAAATTGTTTCCGAACAGGTGGCTTTTGCGGGTTTAGATACAACCTTAAGTGCCACTGGTGTTGCAAAAGCCTCTTTGAAATCATCTATATTGGATTGGTCGTCTGTATGGTCCTGCATACCGCCTGACATTTGAATGTTCGCGGCCGCAAGGACATTGAGCACACTATTGAAAACCTTTTGCAGATGAAAGATATGCAGGTTTTACGACTGAAAAGAATGTTTTTGACTGACGATGGCGGGAGGGCAGAAAGTGTCGCCAGCTTATTTATCGTCAAGTCCTGCTCATTAACAATTGCAAAATCCGATTTCTTATCGCTGAAGTAGTATTCAAAACATCATCTCCATAGCCTTTTTTCAAGAACACCGTAGACCAAATACTTTATAGAAACGAACTCTAATCTCTAAACTCAAGCAGTTTTGACACGGGTATTTTTAGCGCGTTCGCAATATTGAATAACACTTCCAACGACATTGTTGTTATCATGTTTGGCGCTTCGATTTCTCCGAGATACGAGCGACTCATCCCCGCCTTTTCGGCTAGTTGCTCCTGGGTCATGCCTTCACGCTTGCGATAATACGCAATATTTAATCGAAGAGCGATATATTTATCTCTGTTTTCAAGGGCAACTTTTGTACTTCGTGCCATGCGCAATCACCTCAACAAAAGTGTATCGCGTATTGCGGCTAATATACATAAGCCCGCAAACAACAATTGATATCTAATAGCCAATAATATATGATTGTAAGTGAACATATGACGTGTTAAATGTGTTGGGAGGGGCTTTTGAAGATGACTGACTACAAAGAGATGTACAGGATTCTTTTTCGAGAGACAACGAAGGTTATTTCCGCATTACAACAAGCGCTGCAACAAACAGAAGAAATGTACATTGCGGATGACGATGCAAATAAACTAGTTGTGATCAAACCTGATAAAAAAGAGAATGATAAACGGCCCTTACAAGAATAAAACTTGTAAGGGCCGTCCGCTTTGCTCACGAGATGGGATTAAAAATAGTTAATGTATCCGTGTAGTCAGCTGATTCTTTTTGCGCTGCATGCTGGAAATTGAAGCATCATTGCCAAACAATGCCGATACATTGTATAATGTAACTAAAGAAGGTTTTTTACGGCAGCTTTCTGCAAGATATATGCAAACGGCTGTTGAAAGCAATACAATCAAGGGTTGAGTTATATGTTGCAGAGCAAAGCTAGCCTCTGCAGATTTATTAAGAAAAGAGGTAAGCAATGAGCTTTATTAAGAAAAAAAGTCTGTATAAACGACTCATATCCTCACTGCTTACCCTCTGCCTGATCCTCGCCCTCGCGGCCTGTGGGGATGGGGAAGCGGGGGGCGAGTGGCACACGGAGGAGAAGACGATTGCGCTGCCGGAGGAGATGGCGTACGCCTCGGCCATGTGCGTCATAGGCGGACGCATCTATGCCGGAGGACCGGGAGCAGAGAGCGCCATGCTCGCATTTGTTGAATCAGATGGATCGTACCAGCTCATCGATCTGCCTGAGGACTATGAGTACATCTACACCATCTGCGCGGCGGATCAGGGCATCGCCCTGCTCATTGGGGATTATCCCGGCACATACTACGGCGCGAACGGGGCCTTGGTTGAGACCGGCGAGCCCGGTGAAGTGAGCATCCTCGTTCTGGACGAAAACGGAGAAACAGCAAGCAAAACCCCGCTGGCCGAAAAAGGCGCCGACTATAGCTTCATGCTGCACTCGGACGACGGGTTCATTCTGATGAATCGAAACAGCATTTTGAAGCTCGGAGCCGACGGTGAAGAGCGTGCACGTATTGACGCCGGAGAGTATGAATTTTTCTTCTCCATGGTCTCCCACGATAGTGAAATACTGATCTCTGTGGTGAACTCGAATGCAAATCGCAGCAGCATATGCGCTATCAATATCGGAGAGTTCAGCCTCAGAACACTGGCCGAGCTCTCAGGGCGCTTTGTCACGGGCCTTGGAACCTCGGCGGATGGGGCGCTTCTCATCTGTGACGAAAATGAGGTCTCTTCACTGAGCCTTTCAAGCGGTGAGTGCGTGACGGAGTTTACATTTACGGATGCAGGAGTCACGGACAGCAGGATGACCGTTACGGTGGCAGCCGTGAATGACGGACTGCTGCTGTTCAGCCCGCACCAAAGCGAAATAAGTCTCGCCGTGAGCGTATATGAGGCGAAGGGCGGAAGGGTTACGCTGACGCTCGTAACAGATTCGCTTGATGTGGAATTGAAGGAGCTGGTCAACGACTTCAACAAAGCCAAAAATGGCTATCGCATAAAAATCAAGGTGCTGGAGGGCAACTACACTGAAGACAGGCTCAGAACGGAAATCATCGCCGGAAAAAGCCCGGATATTTTTGCGTTTTATTTTAATCAGACATTGGGTAATCTTGAAAACTCGCGGCTTTATGAGGACTTGCTGCCCTATCTGGATGCCGACCCGGACTACGGGCGGGAGATTTTTGTGCCCAGTCTGTTCAATACAATGAGTTCCTCAGGACATTTGCGCCAGCTCCCCTGTGACTTTTCAATTTCCACGTTTATTGCCCCCTCCTCTCTGATTCCGGAGCCCGGAATTACCTTTGAGGAGCTGAAAAAGGTGATGAAAGAGCAGGAGCAATTTGAATATGCGTTTATTCCATGGATGACAAAGGTCGCTTTATGGCAATGGTGCGTCAGCTTCTCGATCGGGAATTATATAGATAAAGACAGCGGCACATGCAGCTTTGACAGTGTGGCGTTTGTGAACCTACTCAAAATGTGTGACGAAATGACGGCATACGAGGATGTCTCTAACCTGCCGGGGGAAATCTTATATGCCCCCAGCTTAATGAGCGCTATGGTTATAAGTAGGGCGGGTAGTATTGCAAGAGCGATCGTCTACCAAGACCAGAACTACTGTTATGCGGGCTTTCCCAATGAAGGCGGAAATGGCAGTGAAATTAGACTTCACCTGCGCATGTCGATCTCCACGCAGAGCGAGCACAAGCGTGGCGCCTGGGAATTTTTGCGCTCAGCTCTAAGCGAGGAGAATCAGGAAAAAATGCAGTTTATGCCGGCAAGGCTCTCCGTGTTGGAAAAGCAGGTGGAGGAACGTTTGAGCGAGGCCACGAAGGATAGCGGGCGAGCTTTTAGCCAAAAGGATGCGGACAAGTTTTGGGAAATGCTTAACGGCATCAGCGTGATCGCCGGTGGTGACCCCATTTTAAGGGAAATCATGCTAGACGAGGCCGCTGTGTATTTCGCGGGAGGCTGCACCGCCGAGGAGGCCGCAGCTCAGATTCAGTCCCGCGCGAGCCTCTACGTCTCGGAGCAGTTTGGCTGATGTGCATTGGTTGTGATTTGTTTGCTCATTCCATGAAACTTGATGGAACGGACTTCTATGAGTGCTTATCAATTTTGGAAAAAGAGGATTAGTAATATTCGGGCTTTATTAGATACGAATATTGTATAATCTTGCATTGCTTTTGGCTATTCTTACGTCGGCCGTTGGAGGTGTGGTGGCCCAGGTCGCTCGTTTTGAGAATAACTGAGGTCCTACTATATAAAATCGGGCACAAGAACTGCCGCCTTTCTCAATACAGAAAGGCGGCAGTGATTATGATATGTTTCAGCTGCATTTTTTCAAGAAAACAACATTGCTTATCGGCTGTAAGCATTGATTTTACTGCGTTTTTCTATATAGTCGATATAACGCACTATTTATTTTCGTTTTAAGTATTCGAAGATCCTAATTGAGCAACTCAAATAAAACATGTTCTCGTCGTCATAAAAATCAATTCCGGTAAGCTCAATTATGCGCTTCAGCTGGTAATCGAACGTGTTGCGGTGCATATGAAGCGTCTCGATAGTCTTTTTTATACTAAGGCTGCAGAGTATATAGACTTTGAGCGTTTCAAGGAATTGCGTGCCGTTTTCCTTGTCGTAGGATTCTAAAACTCTGATAATCGGGTGAACAGACAAGTTTAGCGATTCATTGTCATTTGCCATATTCAAAATTGAATAGTAACTGGTTTGCGAGTAACGGTATACGTTGCCCTTCAGCTTCATTTGTTCGGCGATCAGGATACACTCCTTTGCCTGCTCATAGCTATGTTTAAAGTCAAGCGGAGACGAAAAAATATTGCTAAGCGCAATGCGCAGCTTATATTCTTGCGCAATTTTAGTCAAGCTGGGTTCAATTTCAGCGTAGTCATTATAGAGCCCTTCGTTCGTCTTTGTCATAAAAACTAAATTTCCGTCAAATCCGGCTACCAGTGAGTCATTTACAGCAGATAACATCCGAGTCCTGATTTCCAGTTTTTGAGCATTCGTATATTGCAGCACAGGTCTGAAATACACGCATATGCACACATAATGCTTCGGAATAGTGATGCCAAGAAGCTGTGAATTGGGCAGCATCAGTTCCGCGGCCCTGCGTCCCCGCAGCAGCTCCAGTAAAAAAGATGAAGATTTTGCATGATTGTCCGAGCTCAACAGCCCGTCGCGCAGCAGGCATTCTTTGACAATCCGGCCGACAACCGGAATCATCCTCATATGAAACTCGTTAATACTATCATTCACTGCAACATGAGCACATTGCCGCAGACGATGTGCTCATGTATGATAAAGCTCACCAGTCTTTCATATGGGCTGCGCGGACATAAAAACCTGAAGCCTTCCGTTGAGTTTGGCCTCGTTCCCCGTCCTTCCTCCATCTCACGCACATGATCGGGAGCTACGGTCATTTTCTCCATTACCCCGGCATCCCACACCGGATCATTCATTTCATAGTTGTCGGAATAAAAGAGTATTTTGTAGTTTGAGTCATAAATAATGATCGGATTGTTGAGGCTTTCAGCGGCAAGGTTGACCAAGTCCGAAAGCTTTATGCCCTTGAGCATTGAACTGTACAGTCCGGACGATGCTGCTGAAACCTCGTTTTCCAAGCTTATTCTATTCTTGCAGAGGCTGAACACCGATTCGCTGTTTGAACTTCTAATAATAAAAAGCCTGTGTACTTTTGCTTCATCAAGCCATGCCGGCAATTCACCGCAGGCTATAAGACAGTCGGGAAGACTCTCTTTAAAAGCATCCCCCGCCTTTACAATATATGAGGTGTGGTTTCTCAGTACCGAAGCCGATTCTAACTGCTCAATATCGATAATCTCCACGCCAGCCCCCGAGGGGGCACTTTTTTTTACGCCGTACTCCAAATATTCGGTAGTGAAGTTATCAGATAAAAATGCCAGAAGCCCCTTACAGTTCATTTAGTTCTCCCTTCCTTACGTCTTGTGATTCCATACTCAGTTGGAGGGTAAAAAGAAGACTCAAATAAATGATACCTTGCTAAGAGCATCAAGTCAAGCCATGTACCAGCGGTAAAAATACCCTGTGAATCAGACATGGGATATGGGCAGTTTTGTTAATAAGTCAATACAATATCGGCATTCGTAAATGTTGTACGAACAGGCAGCTAAACTATGTACTCCTTTTACGAAGACATGCACAGATAAAAATGATAGCATTTACTTGACATAAGTTTAACATGTGAGTGGTTTAAACGGCAAGCAGTTAGATGTAATCAAAGCTCTTTTTAGGCAAATTTAACAACACTACGGAGGTAACACATGAAAAACAGAGTAACAGAAGTACTTGGAATCGAGTATCCGATTATCGGGGCTTCCATGGCGTGGCTCACGAGCGCCGAGATGGCCGGTGCCATATCCAAGGCCGGGGGTCTTGGTATGCTGGGTCCGAACGCAGGGCAGTCGGTGGCCACCCCGGACGTTGCCGAGACAGGCGAGCGCCTGCGCCAGCAGATACGCAAGGTGCGTGAAATCACCGATAAGCCCTTCGCTGTAAACTTCATTATACCGAACCCTCATTTCCCTCCCGAAATCAGCGGAGAAAAATACTCCCGAGAGACAATTCGTATCTGCGAAGAAGAGGGTGTCAAAATCATCCTTGCCTCCGGCGATTTTGCCGAGGGAGAGATAAGGTCTCTGAAGGACAAGGGCTTCACCGTGATGTATCGCTGCTATAACTGCGTTCTTGAAGACTCCTTAAAAGCGCAGGAAGAGGGTGCCGACCTGCTTATAGCAACCGGATACGACGGCGGCGGGCACTTAAACTCACATCACCGCGGCACCATTTCAATCGTTGCGGAGATGGTTGATAACCTGAGCATTCCCATTATTGCGGCCGGCGGCATAGCTGACCACCGCTTTGTAAAAGCCTGCATGGTTATGGGTGCGGAGGGTGTTTACTGCGGCACCGTTTTCCTGCCTACATATGAGAGCCCTGCGGCAGATATCTGCAAGAAAATGATTATCGAATCTCGGTTTGAAGACCTGGTCGAGTTTGACGCCATACACGGCACGATCCGCTCTGTCCCAACTCCCGCTGTCGAAAAATGCATCGAGATGATGAAAGAAGGAAAGGACCGCATGGAAATTGCCCGAGTATATTCCAGCGGATTCCAGACCGGAATGCGGCAGGGCAACATGGAGATAGGAATTTGCAGCGTGAACTCCGAGATAGGCAGAATGAACGAATTGAGACATATCTCCGATATTATGGAGGAGCTCAAAAAAGGTTTTTAGATCTATCAACCTCATACGAGAAAAATAGTAAAGGAGCTATACTATGGACGGATTTAACGACGTAAAAGGCAAGGTAGCGCTGATCACGGGCTCTACCAGCGGGCTGGGCGCTGCGATGGCAAAGACCTTCGGTGAAAACGGAATGAAGGTGGTCGTCCAAGGGCGAAACGCGGACAGGGGCAGCCTTGTTGTAAAGGAGATAACCGACAATGGCGGAGAAGCAGTCTTTTATCAGTGTGACGTCACCAAGGAAGAAGAGATCAAAGCCGCGGTTGATTTCACGGTAAAGACCTACGGCCAGCTCCATGTCATGGTGAATAATGCGGGCGGAGGCGGCGGGGATGCCCCGGTTATAGACCTTAAGACAGAAAACATCAACTATGCCGTGGACCTATATTATAAAGCCTGTCTCTGGGGCATGAAATACGGCATCAGGGCCATGCTGGAGACAAAGTCGGAGGGCTGCTCCGTTATCAATATCGCCTCCGGCGCCGGTAGAACGGCCCAGAGCGGAATGCCGCTCTACAGTCCCATGAAGGCCTCTGTGATTTCTGCGACCAGGACAACGGCCATAGAGCTTGCAAAGTACGACATCACCGTCAATGCTATATGCCCGGGCACCTTCAAAACAGCGATATTCGACAAGGTATCGCCCGAGCAACTCGCCATATATTGCCGGAGCATACCGAGCGCTCGAATGGGCAACCCTCAGGAGATTGGCTGGCTCGCACTTTTCCTCTCCAGTAAAATGGCCAGATATATAACCGGCGCGGATATCCCGATCGACGCCGGTAAGACTGCCGGTATGAATATCGGCGCAAACTTTGCCGACCCGGCGATGTTTGAAGGCAGGTCCAGCGAATTTAGAGGCTGAGCCTAGCAACAGGGTGAAAAACCTCAATATCTCGCCGTGTTTACGTTAATAAGCCCGGCGAGATATTTTAAAAAGAGAGGAGCATGGAAATGTCGGATACCGTCCAAAGCAGTAAATTCAGCGGATACCGTGTGGCGATCGGCTGCGCAATCGTCTGTGCGTTGATGTCAGGTATCGGTTCAGCTTACGGAGTAATAATGCCCTCATATCTGGGCGAAATGGGTTGGAGCCTGACCAGCGTGAGCTTTGCTGGAACAATCAGCTCTTTGCTGTCAATGTTCATAACAATGTTTGGCGTTGCTCTCATAATGCGCCTGACTCCAAAGAAAAGCCTGTTTATCGGCGTTCTCGCCGGTGGCTTTTCCCTGATAGCCAGAGGACTGGCAACCAATCTTGTTTATGTATATGTTGGCGCAATTCTAAACGGGCTGGCAATTGCCCTCGCAACCCATTTTGTCTGCTCCACAATTATTTCGGCATGGTTTATTGATAAGAGAAAATCGGTTATTGGATACGCCCTTGGTGTGGCACCCTTCGGCTCTGCCCTATTCCTGTTCATAACGGGTAGGCTGGTTGTCGCCTATGACTGGCGCACGGCCATGTACTTTCTGGGTGCGGCGACCCTCATCGGCGGCCTCTTGGCCACTTTTATATTTATCCGTGCCGATAAGCCTGAGAAGGTGGGGCAAAAGCCCCTGGGCTGGGAAAAGACTCAGGAAGCCCAGGTTGCAGCCGGCGGTTCGGCGCAGAATCTGGAGCCTGCGGGCCTTACCCACGCGCAAGCGCTTAAAAGTGCGTCATTCTGGCTCATGTTTGTCGGGCTGTTCTTCAGCGCCATGCTGGTGGTCAGCCTGAAAATATACGCCCCTACCTTCTTTACATCAATCGGTTTTTCTGTTGGCGACGCTGCTAATCTGGCCTCAATACTTACAATTTTCTGCGCGCTTGCTACGATGCTCTCCGGTGTGATTGCGGAGAAGCTCGGCAACTATGTGTACATCATTTATATGAACGTACTGTTTATTGTCGGCGCGTTTATGCTGCTGAGCTCCAATTCAAGCTTCATGTTCATGGTGGCGGCCATGGCCGTAGTATCTCTGGCCTCACCAAGCAACACTATTTCACCGACGGTACTGCCTGATATTTTCGGTATGAAGGATTTTGCCAAAATTAACGGCAACCTCACGTCAGCATATCTGCTCGGCGTCGCACTTGTCAATCAGCTTGTCGGCTTTATCTTTGACGCAACGGGCAGCTTCAGGGGCGTGTGGATTGCATTGATAGCTATGGCGGTTATCGCAATGGCATGCATGCTGCTCGCAGTCAAGCTTGCCCCGATAAAGAAGCTAGCTTCAAGTAAGGTCGATGCCGTCCAGTAGTAAAAATGCATTTTGTATTAAACCTTCGTATATAGAGCAGGAACGTTAAATATGAGCAAAGCAAAACCGGCGGACACAATTGTGTCCGCCGGTTTTCAGTTTATTCTTCTACGCTTTTTTAAGCGCTTC
>CAZHUG010000027.1:0-29519 GCA_964535405.1 uncultured Oscillospiraceae bacterium
GCCATATTGAACGCGGTATGGATTCGCTGATGAACAACCGCACAGTTTTTGTCATCGCGCACCGCCTGTCTACCGTGCGAAACTCAAACTGCATCGTGGTTATCGAGGACGGCGAAATTGAGGAAAAGGGCGACCACGGCGAGCTGCTTGAGCTTGAGGGCCGCTACTACCTTTTGTATACCGGACAGCATACGCTGGATTAATTTTACAGTTATTTTAAGAATACTTTACAGATATGCTGCGTTAAACCGATATTGTTTTAGGCATCTAAACAAAATGAACATTTCCACTTGACACGCACTAGATTGAGGTGCAATAATTATCGCAAGCTATTTTGGAGGAAACAACATGTATACTTTCACCGCTCTCGTACTCATACTTATTAGCATTATCGTAGTACTCCTTGGAGTAATCGATGGTGCAGATTTGGCGTGTGCGAGTGGAGGCGGTATAGGTGTTTAGCTTGACGACAAGATAGTAGTCTAGCAATTAAACCTTTAGCCCTGCGGCACAAGCCGCAGGGCTTTTTGTTTTTTGCAGCAATAATTTGGAGGAGAGAATATGAAAAAGAAACACTCAATCTTTGCAATGATGCTTGTCGCCGTGGTATGTCTCACACTTCTGGCAGGCTGCGGCTCCGACCCCGTGTCCAACGAAACCATTAAAATTGGCATTCTCGGTCCTCACACAGGCGATACCGCCGTCTATGGTCTTGCGGTTAAAAACGCCGCGACGCTCTATTTTGACGAAATCAACGCAAACGGCGGAATTAACGGCAAGCAGATTGAACTCCTCGTCTACGACAACAAGGGCGATGACGCCGAAGCAATCAACTCCTTTAACCGCATGGTCAGTGAGGGCATGACCGCCCTTCTTGGCGACGTTCTGACCGGCAACACAATTGCTGTAGTCGGTGAGGCATATCCCATCAACATGCCCATGATCACCGCCTCCGCCACTGCTGCCGCAGTTACCGTTGGCGAGGACGGCACAGTTTTCTCGAACGTATTCCGCACCTGTTTCATTGACCCCTTCCAGGGCGAGAAAATGGCCCAATACGCAAGCGAAATTCTTGGTGCAACTACCGCTGCAATTCTCTATCAAAACGGCGACGACTACTCCACAGGTCTGAAGGAGTCGTTTGAGAGTAAATGCTCCCAGCTGGGTGTCGAGGTCGTCGCGGTTGAGGCTTTCTCCAAGGGAGATACCAACTTCAAGGCACAGCTCACCAACATCCACTCCAAATCCCCCGATGTGGTTTTCGTTCCCGCATATTATGAGGTTGACGGTATGATCGTCACCCAGGCACGCCAAATCGGCTCTGAAGCTATATTCATGGGCGGCGACGGCTGGTCCGATGTTGCGAAATACGCCTCCGCTGAGGATCTGGAAGGCTCGGTTTTCTGCTCTGCCTACGCTCCCGGCACTTCTGACGCAATCATAGCCTTTGAAGAAGCTTACATAGAAAAATTTGGCAAGGATACACTCAATATGTTTGCGGCCAACTCCTACGATGCCGCAATGATTCTGTGTAATGCGCTGGAAATTGCAGAGCAGTCCGGTGCTGAAACCGGCTCCGACGAGTATAAGCAGGCAGTCATCGACGCCATACGCGACAATAGCGGAGATATCTCCGGCGTGACCAGCGACGGCTATACCTTCGATCAGTACAACAACCCCATTAAGGACGCAGTTATCATAAAGGTCACCGGCGGCGAACCCACCTTCGACCGCATATTCTAAAAGCCTTTTGCCCTCCTGCGCATTCCCGCAGGGGGGCCTGAATCCTATTATGAAAGGATGACCGATATGTCTCTTCTCTCCCAGATACTCAACCAGCTCATGAACGGGCTTCAAACAGGCTCTATATATGCACTGGTGGCGTTGGGTTACAGCATGGTCTACGGCATCATAATGCTTTTAAATTTCGCCCACGGCGATATTATCATGGTTGGCGCATATGTTGTCTGGCTCGCCATGACCCGCTTTGCGCTCAGTCCCATACTCGCCATCGTCCTTGCGATTTTGGCCTGCACAGTGCTCGGCATGCTGATTGAAAAGCTGGCCTATGCCCCACTGCGCGGATCTCCACGCATATCCCTGCTCATCACCGCCATCGGTGTGTCGTTCCTGCTCGAGAATTTGGCGCAGCTCATCTTTGGTGCCAGCTCTCAAAATGTGCCCGTAATTATCAGAAACATCCAGCTTTCCTTAGGCTCTGTCAAGGTCGACTTTACTTCTATTATCACAGTTATCGTATCCATAATCGCTATGATCGGTCTGACCTTCCTTGTGAGCAAGACAAAGATGGGCAAGGCCATGCGCGCCGTCTCCGAGGACACAGGTGCCGCCCAGCTAATGGGCATAAACGTGAGCCGAACCATCGCCTTCACCTTTGCAATCGGCTCCGCTCTCGCGGGCATTGGTTCAGTTCTCTACTGCTGTGCCTATCCTCAGGCGAGTCCGACCATGGGTTCAATGCTCGGTCTCAAGGCCTTCGTCGCCGCGGTTCTCGGCGGAATCGGTTCAATACCCGGCGCAATGCTGGGCGGCTTTGCCATCGGCCTGGCAGAGGTTTTCATATCGAGCATCGGCCTTTCAGTATGGCGCGATGCGGTGCTCTTCATAATACTCATCGTTGTGCTTGCGGTAAAGCCCACGGGCATCATGGGCCGCCCGATGACTGAGAAGGTGTAGGCTAATATGAAAAAACACTACTTGCAAATTCCGGCGCTGCTGCGCTATGTCATAAACTTTGCTCTGTTTGCGGCTTTTCTGGCCCTGGTTCAGATCCTTATACAAAACGGGACAGTGAACACCTACTACACCAAGGTGCTCATGCTGGTGGGTGTCAACATTATTCTGGCTGTCTCATTGAACATCGCCACGGGCTACCTCGGTCAGCTCCCGCTCGGTCACGCAGGCTTCATGGCTGTCGGCGCATACGCCTGCGCAATTATGATGAAGGCAATGCCCGTTTCGGCAGCAAGCGGTCTGCCCTTCGTCTGGTGCATTACCCTCGCGACAGTTTTTGGAGGGATAATCGCCGCGCTGTTCGGCATGCTTATCGGAATTCCGGCACTCAGACTAAAGGGTGACTATCTCGCCATCGTCACGCTGGGCTTCGGTGAGATCATCCGTGTGGTTCTGTTGAATATCGACAGTCTGCTCGGCTTCAAGCTCACCTACGGTGCCGCAAGCCTGAAGAACATCCCCAAAACCAGCAGTTTTCTCATCGTGTTCATCGCCGTCGGCATCGTATGTTTTCTCATACACACAATGATGAAATCCCGCCACGGCAGGGCAATTCTCTCGATCCGCGAAAACGAGATTGCCGCTGAAAGCTGCGGCATCAACGTGACCTATTATAAGACTCTGGGTTTCGTGGTCTCAGCTTTTTTTGCAGGAATTGCCGGCGGACTTTACGCGGGCTATCTCGGCATTCTCGGTCCAAACGGCTTCGGCTTCATGAAATCTATCGAGATACTGGTCATGGTCGTTTTGGGCGGCATGGGCAGCATGATAGGCTCCATCACCTCGGCTGCGGTGCTGACCATTGTTCCGGAAGTTCTGCACACAGTTGAAAAATACCGCATGGTCATCTACTCACTGCTGCTGATCCTGGTCATGATCTTCAAGCCCTCGGGTCTGTTTGGGCGCTATGACTTTTCCATGAGCAGAACACTTGAAAAGCTTTTGAATGCCGGCAAAACGAAAAACAAACGGAAGGAGGCGGCAGACCATGGCGAAGTTGGTTCCGGTGCCGAGCTTAGGAATGATACCTGAACGAGATATTGACAAAACGCCCGTGCTCGACGTGAGGCACCTGGGCATCGACTTCGGCGGTCTCACAGCCGTGGATGATTTCAGCATCATAATTGGCAGAACCGAAATTTCCGGACTTATCGGCCCGAACGGAGCCGGAAAAACCACGATTTTCAATCTCCTAACCAACGTATATACCTCTGACCGTGGCAGCATTCTCCTGGACGGGGTTGACACCTGCGGAAAAAGCACCTGGCAGCTAAACCGTGCGGGTGTTGCCCGCACCTTTCAGAACATCCGCCTGTTTTCTGAGCTGACTGTCGAGGAAAATGTGCGCATTGGTCTTCACAACGAGATGAAGTATAGCCTTGGCAGTTCACTTGTTCGCCTGCCGCGCTACTGGCGCGAGGAGCGCGTCGCCCACGAGCGCGCAATTGAGCTGCTGTCCATTTTCGACATGCAGGATATGGCGGGCGCAACAGCCGGCAGCCTGCCCTATGGCGCACAGCGCAGGCTTGAAATTGTCCGCGCCCTCGCCACAAACCCCAGCCTCCTGCTGCTCGACGAGCCTGCGGCAGGCATGAACCCCTCAGAAACCGCCGAACTGATGGAAAATATTCTGAAGATCCGCGACACCTTCGGGATCGCCATCTTCCTCATTGAACACGACATGAACCTCGTCATGGGCGTTTGCGAGGGCATTGCGGTTGTAAACTACGGACGCATCATAGCCAAGGGCACGCCTGAAGAAATACGCACAAATCCCGCAGTTATCGAGGCGTATCTCGGCAGAAGGGAGGGCGCATGACATGTTGCTGGAGGTAAACGAATTAAACGTCTTTTACTCACAAATCCACGCCCTCCACGACGTGAGTTTTCATGTTGAACGGGGCGAAATTGTTTCTCTGATCGGCGCAAACGGAGCCGGAAAATCCACCACCCTGAAAACGATCTCCGGGCTTCTGCGCTCTAAAACAGGCTCTGTCTCCTTCGACGGTGAAGATATCTCGAAGGCGGAGCCGCATAACATAGTCAAACGCGGCCTCGCCCACGTTCCGGAGGGTCGGAGGGTCTTTCTGCAAATGACTGTCCTTGAAAATCTTGAGATGGGTGCGTTCACCCAGAGGTGCGTCTCGCAGGATGATCTGGCGCTTGTCTATGAGCGTTTTCCCCGCCTTGCCGAGCGCAGAGGGCAAATTGCGGGAACTCTTTCCGGCGGCGAGCAGCAGATGCTCGCGATGGGTCGCGCGCTCATGAGCCGCCCAAGGCTCATGATGCTAGACGAGCCGTCGATGGGGCTTGCCCCCCTGCTCGTGGAGCAGATATTTGAAATTATCAAAGAGCTGCGCGAGGGCGGCACGACGATTCTACTGGTCGAGCAAAACGCTCTCATGGCGCTTTCAATCGCCGACCGCGGCTACGTTTTGGAGTCCGGCCGGGTGGTTCTGGCAGATAAGGCAAGCGCACTTTTGCAAAATGACGACGTTCGCCGCGCATATCTCGGCGGTTGAGCGCAAAAATCCGGCTACATTGTGATGTAGCCGGATTTTTTACTCTAAATTATCCCTGTAAGCCTCTCGCCTGTCTGTCCATTTCCTCAATGACCATATCGTGAATTTCGCCCAGGCTCGCGCAATACTCCAGGACCTCCCAGGGCTTATTGGTATGAAAATGTATCTTAATAAGCTCCTCATCCCCAATGGCGATGAGGCAGTCGCCCTCAAAGTTTTCTGTGAAATGCTCATTTATCTTGTCTTCATCCAGTCCGGTTCCTTCAATCAGCAACTGTGTGTCATATTTAAATTCCAACATAATTTATATCCCCGCTTTATTAGTTCTTAGATTGCTATTCATTATACATCTGCCTGACAAACAACACAATGCTTGCAAACAGTTGCCATCGCCCGTTTTACTGGCTATAATATATCTTGATCTACTAATTGCGAGGTATGTATAATGAAGAATATTCTTGTTATTGATGACGATATCCATATTGGCAATGTGATAGAGGAGCTGCTCCGCAGGGAGGGCTATGGCGTTTCTCGTGCGTATTCCGGCACAGAGGCGCTGCTTTATCTGGCCGCACACAGGCCTGACCTTGTCCTGCTTGACCTCATGCTGCCGGGTCTGAACGGTGAGGAGGTACTGCCGCACTTGAGTGGCATCCCCGTCATTGTTGTCAGCGCAAAGGTTGGCGTCACTGACAAGGTGGACTTACTCTTAGGCGGTGCGTCGGACTATATAACAAAGCCCTTTGACACGAAAGAGCTGTTAGCCAGAGTCGCCGTTCAGCTTAGATCCTCTGCCGCTCCCAAAAAGAGCAGCAGCCTGTCATTTGATAAAATAACAATGGATACCGCTTCATACACGGTCAGCGTCGGTGACGCGCCTGTAAAGCTGACGCGGACAGAGTACGCCATTTTAAAGCTGCTCCTGCAAAACCCGAGTCAGGTCATCACAAAATCCATCATGCTCGATCGAATTTGCGAGGATACTCCTGACTGTATGGAAAGCTCACTCAAGGTTCACATTAGCAATTTGAGGCGGAAGCTGCGCGAGGCGGGTGGAAAGGATTATATCGAGGCCGTATGGGGAATCGGCTTCAAGCTGAGTGCGCAGTAAAAACTTAACCGGATCTTTACTGTTCCCTTTACCGATTTCATAAGCCGCCGCAGCTATACTTACGGCATCACATAAAAGGAGGCTTATTATATGGAATACGTTCTAACGACAAGTGCTTTGACAAAAAGCTATAAAAGCTTCAAGGCGCTCGGCGGACTATCCATGCACGTTCCCCGTGGTGCGATCTATGGCTTTGTCGGAAAAAATGGTGCCGGAAAAACAACTCTCATTCGTTTAATCTGCGGCCTGCAGGAGCCCACATCGGGTGAATATTCTCTTTACGGAGTAAAGGACACTGCCAGGGACATAAGAAAAGCCAGACAGCGCATGGGCGCGGTTGTGGAAACGCCGTCCATTTATACCAACCTGACAGCAGAGGATAACATCAAGGAGCAGTATCGCGTGCTCGGCCTGCCCTCGTTTGAGGGTGTGCCTGAGCTTCTGGAGCTGGTCGGACTGGGAGACACCGGCAAAAAGAAGGCAAAGCACTTCTCTCTCGGCATGCGTCAGCGCCTCGGCATAGCCATCGCGCTTGCAGGCGATCCTGATTTTCTCGTGCTGGACGAGCCTGTAAACGGACTCGACCCCGAGGGCATTGTCGAGATTCGCGAACTTATACTCAAGCTCAATCGGGAAATGCAGATCACTGTTCTGATTTCCAGCCACATTTTGGACGAGCTGGCAAGACTCGCGACTCACTACGGCTTCATCGATCAAGGACGGATTGTGAAGGAGATAAGCGCCACCCAGCTGGAGGCCGCCTGCCGCAAATGCCTTCGCCTTACAGTCTCGGATATAAACGCGCTCAGCCGCGTGGCTCATGCGCTGGGGCTGGAATATACCATTCTGTCCGACAGTGAGGCGGATATCTTCGGCGAGGTGGGCGTGACAAATCTCACAATGGCGCTGGCGAAAGAGGGCTGCGAGGTAAAAAACATGCATAAACGTGACGAGAGCCTTGAGAGCTATTATATAAACCTGGTCGGAGGTGGCAAGCATGAATAAGCTTTTATCCGCAAACTTCGCGCGCCTTCGAAAAGACAGGCTCTTTTTGTTTGGAATTATCGCAATGTTCGCCCTTGCTGTATACTTTCGCGTAAGTCAATATATCAGCGTAACGAACTGGGGCGTAATTGTGACGCTTGACTCTTTGTTTTTTGGCTATGCCCTTTTTATCGGCTTTGCAATGGCTATATTCAGCAGTATCTTCCTCGGAACAGAATACAGTGACGGCACAATTCGCAACAAGCTGATTGTGGGTCATTCGAGAACTAACATTTATTTTGCAAATCTGATCACCAACATAGTCGCCGCCCTTCTCCTGTGCTCGGCATACCTTATTGCCTCGCTCGGCCTTGGCATACCGCTGCTCGGCTTTTTGGAGATGGAAACGGGACTGGCGCTTCAGCTGTTTTTTATGACCATCCTATTAGCTGTAGCATACAGCGCAATTTTCACTATGCTGAGTATGGTTTGCAGCAACCGGACCACTGTCGCCGTCGTGAGCATTATACTCTCTTTTGCTCTCATAATCATCGCAACTGACGTATACTCAAAGCTCGCTGAACCCGAGTTTTATCCCGGCATCACAATTGTAAATGAACAAGGGGTGCAGGAACTGGAATCGATATCAAACCGCAGATACCTGACCGGCAACAAGCGTGAGATATATCAGTTTATATTTGATTTCATACCCTCAGGCCAGGCGATGCAGATATCAAATCCAAACATGGATATCGCTCTAATACACCCTTATATGCTGCCGCTGAGCTCCCTGATTATTTCGCTTGTGACTACCTTAATTGGGGTACTGGTATTCAGACGCAAGGATTTTAAATAACAAAAATCGAGGTGGTGTAATGCTCTGGCTGGGCATTTTATGTATCATACTTCTAGCGGTAATTATCATACTGCTTATTAAAATTGCCCTGATTCGCAAGTCTGCCGACGAGATTCGCACAGGCTTTGCCGATAAGCTTGAGCACGACACCAACACCCTTGTTTTGCTCTCCTCCCGCGACCCCGCCATGCGTAGGCTGGCTGACAGCATAAACAAACAGCTTCGCGAGCTGCGCCGCGAGCGGCACCGCTTTCAGCAGGGCGATTTTGAGCTTAAGGACGCGGTTACGAACATTTCTCACGATTTGCGCACACCGCTCACGGCAATCTGCGGCTATCTCGATCTTATGGAGGACGAGGAGAAATCAGAAGAGCTCGAGCGCTATCTATCGGTCATAAAAAGCCGCGTGGAGGTTCTAAAACAGCTCACAGAGGAGCTTTTCAGGTATTCAGCCTTCATAAGCACATCAAAGGACGCGTCCTTCGAGAGTGTATCACTAAACACCGCCCTGGAGGAGAGCGTTTTGGCGTATTACGCCGCCCTGAACGGCTGTGGCATTGTGCCGGAAATTTCTATGCCGGAGGGGCACATATTCCGACAGCTGAACAGAAACGCTCTGTCCCGTATCCTGGGAAATATTATCAGCAACGCGATAAAATACAGCGACGGTGATCTGCGCATTGAGCTTCGCGACAGCGGCGAGATGATATTCACCAATCACGCCTCGAGACTTGATGAAACACAGGTCGGCAAACTCTTCGACCGCTTCTACACCGTTGAGGCGGCAACAAAGTCAACCGGGCTGGGGCTCTCAATTGCAAGAGCATTGACCGAACAGATGAACGGCAGCATAAATGCCTTTTACAGAAACGACTGCCTGAGCATACACCTGATGTTTAAATAAAAAGCTGCGGCATGACCATGGTCATGCCGCAGCTTTCTGATCATTTTCAGCCCTCAAGCACAAGCTCAAACGCGTAGTCGCTCTTGAAGTAATCGCCCATCGTCTCATCAATGTGCAGAGTCTTTAGGTTTGTGCAGGCGGAAATCGCAGACCAGTCTGCAACGCCGCTGCAGCGGACAAGCCAGAGCTCGGAGGCCTTGAGCTTATCAATATCACCTATATCGTTGAGTCGGCAGTCATAGAGCTTCACTATTGAGAGACGCTTGCCATCCAGCATATCAAAAACGTCGCCCTTCAGGTCGCAGTTATAAAGCTCAAGTTCAGTCAGGTAGCCGGAGATTAAAACCGGCTTGAGCTCGGCATACGTGCAGTCTGACAAGCGCAGCTTTGCCAGTGCCGGCAGGCCCTTGAGCGAGGAAAGGCTGTTCGGGTTTGCGCCGTTCATATAAAGCGTTGTGAGTGACGAGCAGGAGCCGAGGTCGCCAATTTCTGTGATTAAATTGCCGTCTGCGTACAGCTCAGTGAGTCCGGGCAGATTCCCCACACCCTTGAGCGAACTGATGCTGTTTCCTGTCACGTTCAAACCCTCAATCCCGCAGACAGGCAGGGTATCCAGAGCGGTCAGTGACTGGAAGGAAATTTCAAGTCTTGTGAGACCCACAAAATACTTGAGGTCTGAAAGATCGAACAGCTCTCCCCTTGTGACTGTCAGCTCCGTTCCAGAAGCGTCAGTCACCGTCGCCTCGCTCTCGCTCGACCGAGCGTCAAGACCGGCAAACGCCCCGGTAAAGCTATATTGATCACCGCATATGTAAAGGCTGGTGAGTCCGCCGAGCTCCGCGACGCTGATGTCGCCCTCGGCCTTTGCGCAATAGTCCCTTGCGACCTGCTCGAATATACCGCTGCGGAACTGCGCTATCGTATCGCCCGGCAGCAGCACAATTTCCGTTTTCGCCGGGAAATATTTATTCTCCAGCCTGTCAATGAAGCCCGTGTATTTTCCCACAAACCACAAAGCGCCGACAGCCAGCACTAAAAATGCGAGGACCGACGCAATTATCCTCGTCTTCCTTCTCTTCCGCTTCCGGCTCCTCTCACTGTCCTGGACAATTTCAGCCTCAAGCACCTCGGGCTTTGCCTGCGTTTTGACTCTGGTTTTCCCTACGGCCTCCACATGCGTCTGCCGGGCTATGTCCGCCTCTGTGCGGGAAATTGCAATCGCATCCACGTTAGTGCCGAAATCTTCCGAGCGCAGAACAGGGGCTTCGTACAGTTTCATGTAGAAGTGTTCCTCGCTCGGGAATGTGTATTTCATCAGCGCCCATATGCCGCCGATCTGGAGCTCCATGCCCGGTGTCAGCTTGGTAGGCTCAAGGTAGATGTTTATTATTTTCTTTTTCTTCTGCACGGCGTAGTTCATCTCACGCCGGCAGTTGTCCGACTCCATATAGCCTTCCGTCACAAAGCCGATCATCAGCGAGGCCTCCGCCAGATGCGAAGCGATGCACTCTGTCCATTCGCTGCCGACTTCAATGCCCTCATCGTACCAGATGCGGAAGCCGCGCTCGTGCATATCGGTGACGATCTCCATCACCGCCTGCCAGTCCTTGTGCGCATAGCTTATGAAAATGAACGGTTTCTCCCCCTCGTAGGGCTTGAAGTATTCCATATGCTTCATCCTGCCGCTCCTTACTGATTAAATGACAATATTATACCGCGCTTTCCGATATATGGCAATCGTATCCGCCGCGCTCTAACCGACTTATGCAAAAATCCGCCCGCCATGCGGCGGGCGGACTGTCCGGCTCCGGTATCAGTCAAAGACCGACTCGGTTTCTACCCTCTGAACTGTGCCTGCATAGGCATCAATATAATATTCATACTCAATCGTATCCTTGACAAAATTGACCTCGTAATATGCGTAGCCGTTTTCCTTCTCAAAATCGACGTCCATTTTCTTGACCTCGGAGGGGGCAAAGCCCGCGTCGCTGAGGGCTGCGGCCTTAGCCGCATTGCGGCCTATATAGTCGTTGTCATAAATTACAAAATACCACACCGCTGTCATCACCACGAGAGCTATCACAAGCGCGAGTATTATCCATTTAACAGCCTTTTTCATATTTTCACTCCTGTCTGTTCACTTGATAACTTCATTATCAGCGAAAAAAATTAGAACGATATTAAATACCGAAAATTATTTTGCCTTTTATCTGACTGTAGGGTATTATTTTTAATGAGGCTTTAATTTTGCCACTGCATAATGACAAACAAAGGATGTGATGTTGTGCGCATACTCGTCGTTGAAGATGAACGTGACCTAAACCGTATAATATGCAAGCGTCTGACTGCTGCGGGCTATACTGCTGACAACTGCTATAACGGACTTGATGCGCTCGATTTTTTGGACAGCACTGAATATGATGCTGCTATTTTTGATGTGATGATGCCGAAGCTGGACGGCTTTTCTGCCGTGCGCCTTATGCGCGAGCGCGGCGACTCGACACCGGTGCTCTTTTTGACGGCACGCGACGCTATTGGTGATAAGGTTGAGGGATTGGATCTGGGCGCAAACGACTATCTTGTGAAGCCTTTTTCTTTTGACGAGCTTATGGCACGCATTCGTGCTATGACAAGAAAAAGCTCCGGCAATGCGACAAATGTGTTTAGCTGCGGCGACCTCACCCTGGACGCCGCGTCGCACCAGGTGACTCGCGCGGGTAAAAATATTGATCTCTCAGCAAAAGAATTTGCTGTGCTGGATCTTCTCATCCGCAACAAGGGCTCGGTTCTCTCGCGAGAATCCATTGAAAACAATGTCTGGAACTACGACTGGGACGGCGGCACCAATGTCGTGGACGTCTATATGAGTTATCTCCGCCGCAAAATTGACGCAGACTTTGACAGCAAGCTCATACATACCATTCGCGGTGTCGGCTGGGTGCTGAGGGATAACGCATGAGGTTTATTTCAATCAAGGCCAGAGTGACCATTTATTTCACTCTTATGATGGTGCTGGTCGTGGCTCTGGTGCTGATCTTCATGCTCATCGTCGGTAACAACGTTCTTGACAACAACGCTGAGGAGACTCTGCTCGACGTAGTTCACGACAATATTGACGATGTCCGGTATATTGACGGCATTTTTGACCTCGATGAGCTGAACCTCTATCGCCACAATGTTTATATTCTCGCCTACAACTCTGATTTACAGCTGATTGGCGGAGCCGGTCTGCGACATTTTGAAGGCGACGACCAATTTGAAAACGGCGTGACCCGCGAGGTCTCGATTGACAATGAAGATTATCTTGTCTACGACCTATACGTTCAGCATTCGCAGGGTGATGTCTGGCTCCGCGGTTTAACCTCAACCGAGAACAGCTCATCAGCCGTGCGAGTCATCGTAATTTTGTCTCTTATCCTGTTTCCCATACTGGTTGTGCTCACTGCTGTGGGCGGCTGGCTCATTGCCCGCCGTGCATTTAAACCAGTGCGACAGATAACCGAGACGGTGAACGCCATAACAGACGGCGCAGACCTCAGCGGGCGAATCGGGCTCAAGCGCGGCAGGGACGAAATTCACCGGCTCGGCACCACCTTCGACAACATGCTCGACCGGCTCGAGCGCTCATTCGACGCGGAAAAGCGCTTTGCCGCCGACGCATCGCATGAGCTTAGAACCCCGACCTCCGTCATAATTGCGGAGTGCGAATTTGCCCAGCACAATGCCCACACAGTCGAGGATTATCAGGAGACAATGGAGGTTGTGGAGCGTCAGGCACGGAAAATGTCGGCTCTTATAAACCAGCTGCTCAGCATAACCCGAATGGATCAGGGAACACAGAAGGTTTCCCCCGAGCGCGCAAATTTCTCTGAGCTCACCGATATCGTCTGCGGCGAGGTCTCAATGGCAAGCGGCAAGTCCATAAACCTTGAGCGCGATATTGAAGACGGCGTTTACGCAGATATTGACGTCGGTCTGATGGCCCGCCTCGTTCAGAATCTTGTGGAGAACGCATACAAGTATACTCAGGATGGCGGAACCGTCCGCGTCGGGCTCCACGCCGACAATGACAGTCTCACCTTATCCGTGTCAGATAACGGCATCGGCATGAGTCGCTCGGACCTTTCACACATCTGGGAGCGGTTCTGGCAGGCGGACGTATCCCGCGGGAGCGACCAGGGCTCCGGCCTGGGCCTGTCCATGGTACGGCAAATTGCAGATTCACACGGTGGAAAGCTCGATGTTCAGAGCAAGCCCAACTCCGGCAGTACCTTCACATTTAAAATGCGGCATAGCAACTAAAGTTTCTTTATTTGTTATAGGTTTTATATTGA
Source organism: uncultured Oscillospiraceae bacterium (assembly GCA_964535405.1). Taxonomy (GTDB): domain Bacteria; phylum Bacillota; class Clostridia; order Oscillospirales; family Oscillospiraceae; genus Scatomorpha. Next base: position 13,466 of record CAZHUG010000027.1, read on the forward strand.
CTTTTTGGCCAAATGGTTTATAATGCGAGTAAGATGGAAAAAGAGGTATTAGTATGAGTAAATCAATATGCGTGATCGGCGATTCTATCACCGGTGGAGTTATTTATCTCTCCGACAGTGCTAGATATGTGCGCTGTCAGGAGTCGTTTGTAAATCTTCTGGGTTCAGAGCTCAAAATAGATCTGCGCAATCATTCTAAGTTTGGCTGTACAGTCGGTTCTGCGCTGAGAAAGATGGAGCGTTACACTGAAGATATAGCCGGCTGCCCCGATACGCTTGTCATGCTCGGCGGAAACGACTCGGATTTCAACTGGCCGCAGGTTGCAGAAACGCCGGATGTATGGCACGACTGCAATACGCCTATGGAGACCTTCAAGGCGTGTTACAACCGGGTGCTGGACAGGATCATTGAGCTTGGCAGCCGACCGGTTTTGATTAACCTCATTCCCGTATATGGCAGGCGGTATTTTAACTGGTTCTCACGCAAGGCCGACCCAAATGCGCTCATGAAATTTTTAGGCAGCACAGAGAGTATTGAGCACTGGAACGAGATGTATAACCTCGCGGTTATGAGCATTGCCAACATGAGGAGCCTGCCTGTTTTGGATGTCCGAAGCGCGTTTTTGTCTGCGCGAACCTTTGACGGATTGTATTCCGAGGATGGCATACATCCAAACGCGAAGGGTCATCGCAGAATGTTTGAACACATCCTGCCTCAGGCAAAAACAGCTCTAATATAACACAAAATTAAAAAAGCAGGACGTACATTTGATATGCTCCCTTTAACGTAGACAGAGTAAAAAGAAAAACTGTTTACGATAAAGGGGGCATTTTCATTGCATAAGAGTTCAAGGGTATCAGTTGAAGAAAAACTCAAGGCCATAGCGTCAGTCTTGGAAGGACGGGAATCTCTCAGGACAGCAGGACAGGCAGTAGGGGTAAGCGCAGAAACAATACGCCGGTGGATACAGAATTATCAAAGCATGGGAGCAGATGGGATTACCGTCACGTCGACGAACAAACAATATTCACCATTGCTAAAGCTATCAGCTGTAAAAGATTATCTGTCCGGTCTGGGCTCACTATCGGATATTTGTAAAAAATACAGCATCCGTTCGAATGTTCAACTGCGACGGTGGATCATGCGGTATAATAGTCATGAAGATTTCAAGCAACCGAGCAGCGGGGGTGTAATCTACATGGCAAAGGGACGGAAAACGACACAGGATGAGCGGATTGAGATTGTCAGCCATTGCATAGCAAACAACAAGGATTATGGAAAGACTATTGAGCAATATGGCGTATCATATCAACAGATTTACGCATGGGTCAAAAAGTACGAAGATGCTGGGGTGGATGGCCTTGCTGACCGCCGCGGTAAACGTAAAGACGAGGATTCCATGACAGAGGTTGAAAGGCTACGCGCACAATTAAAGCTCAAGGAAGCTGAAAATCTCCGGCTTCAGATGGAGAATGAACTGTTAAAAAAATTGGAGGCGCTGGAAAGGGGGATAGACGCAGATTAAGCCTGGTGCGCCTTGAAAACAAATACATAGCAGTAAAAGCCCTCAGCACGGAGAAGGGTTATCCCATCCTCGTGCTTTGTGATATACTTGGTCTCAATCGCTCATCATACTACAAGTGGCTGCGGCGAGACCAATCTATGCAGGAGGCAAAGGATACGGAGTTAATTGAATATATGTGTCAGCTTTATCAGAAGTCAAATGGTATATTCGGTTACCGCCGGATGCAGCTCAATCTAAAACGCCGCTTTAATTTGTACTGCAATAAAAAGCGTGTCTACAGGATTATGCGGGCAATTGGCATGAAATCGGTAATTCGGCGAAAGAAACCCAACTACATAAAATCTACGCCGGAGATAACTGCTGAAAATGTTCTGAGCCGCAATTTTTCCGCTGAGTGTCTCAATGAGAAATGGCTCACAGATGTTACGGAGTTTAAGTATGGTGAGGGTGGCAAGATGTATCTCAGTGCCATTCTTGACCTGAAATACAAAAGCATTGTTGCGTATGCCATAGGTCACAGCAACAATAACCAACTTGTCTTTAGAACCTTTGATGCCGCCATTCAAAAGTATCCAGACGCAAAACCACTGTTTCATAGTGATCGGGGCTTCCAGTATACCAGCAAGGTATTTAGGGCGAAGCTTGACGCTCAGGGCATGATACAGAGCATGTCCCGTGTTGGCCGCTGTATTGACAACGGCCCGATGGAGGCGTTCTGGGGAACGCTCAAAGCTGAAATGTATTATCTTTACAAATTTCTTGAGAGCGATAGTCTCAAAACCGCCATTGAGCGGTATATTCACTTTTACAACAATGGAAGATTTCAGGAGCGTTTGCTTGGCCTTGCTCCATTAGAATATCGTGCGTTGCTACAAACTGTGGCATAAAAGACAACACTGCAAAAGAGGTTCAAAACCAGCAAAGCATAGCTGTTGGCTCTTTGCTATACTGTTTCTGGGAGGTGAGAGAGTGGATTGGCGTGCGAATATGAACCGTGCTATCAAATATATCGAGGAAAACCTGACCGGTGACATCCAACTTGAAATTGCTGCAAGATATGCGGGTTGTTCCAAATGGGAGTTCTATCGCATATTCTCGTTCATAGCACATATACCGTTGGGTGAATATATCCGTAAAAGAAAACTTGCCTTTGCATTATTTGACTTGCAAACAAGCGACGAAAAAATTATTGATATCGCCTTAAAATACGGCTATGATTCGCCTGCTGCGTTTTCCCGGGCTTTCCATCAGGCATATGGCACATCTCCGTCCTCGGCGCGAAGGGATGAGATACAGCTTACGCCATATCCCGAGCTTACCTTCACATTGCATGACAAGGAGCAAGAAGCTATGAAAAAGTTGAACGACATGGAATCCTACAGTCAAAGGGGCTATTATGTCAAAGAAAACGCCCCGGTGTATTTTACAAAGGATATCCAAAAAACCTGCGATTGGTTCCGCGACGTGCTTGGTTGGTATGGAGATATCATCCTTGACGACGACGGCAACACGGCGTCATACAGTTGCGTATTTGATTATCCCGGTGAACTTATTGTTTCTGGCTTGACGCCGTTTCGAGGGATTCATCTGTTCAAGGGGGAGCCCATTCAAGGCGTTGTTGGGTTCATGATGGTGCAGGGACTGGAAAAGCTGCACAAACTGGTAAAAGACAATGGTTGGGAACAAATCTCCGAGATTTCGTCTCAGCCTTGGGGTGCGAATGAATGCTGTGTGACTACGATTGACGGGTCTATTTTAAGGTTCTTTGAAATAACATAATCAAGAGAAATATGTTGCAACTAAATTAAAAATGGATGCCGGAGGGCATCCATTTTTAATTTTCGTTTTCTTTTTTCATCTGTCTACTTGACAGGGGGTGGTTCAATTTGTACGTCCTGCTTTTTTCTATTCCATTTCTACGGCCACGGCAGGACTCAAAAAGTATACTATGCTGCCAGCAACCGGCATGCCGGTGAGTCTGCCCATCGCGTAGGCATATGCCCTCACCTGCGCACGGTAGCGCTCGGCTCTCTCCGGAGCATTGTCAGCCGAGACTGCGTCAGTCTTATAGTCAACTATCAAAAGCTCTCCCGCCTTCTCTATGCAGCAGTCCACCACACCCTGAAGCAGCAACTCCTCATCACCTGAGCCCGGGAATATAAGTTCAGACGGACAGAGCAAGGTGAAGGCGAGCTCTCGCATGAGTTTATCCGCTGACAGCATACGGCGGCCCAGCTCAGACGACAACAGGCGCTCAATATTCTCGCTGTTAACTGCCTTGGCTTCACGCGGAGTCAGCCGCCCGAGCGCGGTCAGGCGCTCCAGCTCAGCCGCGACGCCCCTTCTATCGGCAGCCGCTAAGTCAATATGTCTCAGCGCAAGGTGCGTTGCCGTGCCGCGTTCTGCGGCGCTAAGACCACGCGGCACTGATGATAGATCCGGCTTTCTGAAAATGCGCTCCGCTCGCGGCAGTATTGACGCGGCCTCCGGGTCAAGCTCGCCCAGGCTTTTTATCTCTGTCGCCGTCAGCTTTGACGGAAGTGACTCGGCTGCCGGAAATTTATATTTCCACGAAAGTTGCTCGAACAGGTTTACATAATTATTTTCATGTACTGTTTCGGGCATATTCTCCGCGAGATATTTGTGCTGTATCCGACCGGCTGTGTCACTGTAAACCACCGTCAGCCGCATGTTTTGCTCCCCATCAGCGAGCGCGGCACTTATGAGCCACTGAGCCGGTGACTGCATCGCAAGCAAGGGCGGCGCGGGCATCGGGCTTGCAATCCCCTGACGGAGCTTTGCGATTGTTTTTTCAGGGTCCGGCAGCACGCAACTGATAAACAGCCGCTCACGGGCGCGCGTCATTGCCACATATAAAAGCCGCAGCTCCTCCGAGAGTGTTTCGCGCTCCATTCTTCGCGCCACAGCATTTCGCGCAAGAGTCGGATATGATATTCCGCGCTCTGTATCGGTGATCTTCGGCCCAAGCCCGAGCACGGGATGCACCAGCACGTTGTCGCGGCTGTCGGATTTGTTAAAACGCCGCGCCGTATCGCAGAGAAACACGACCGGAAACTCCAGACCCTTCGACTTGTGAATGCTCATGATCTGAACCGCTCCGCCCTGTGCCGAGCCCAAAACTCCGGGTTCCTGACCGCGCTCGGACATCGAGCGGAGCCAGATTAAAAATCTGCGCAGGCCGCGCCAGCCCGTCTGCTCAAACTGCTTTGCCAGCTCATACAGCAGCATCAAATTCCCACGCCGCTGCTGTCCATCATCCAAGGCGCAGCAAAGCGCCATGCAGTCGAGCCTGGAGTATACTTCACGTAGCAACGCCGCCAACTCGGCGTCGCGAGAATAGTCCCGCAAGTACTGGAGGGTATCCAGAAACGCCCTGCATTTTTCCTCATCATCAGCCTTCGCCTTGAGCGCATCCCAAAACTCGCCCTTTCGCCCACCTGCACGAATGCCGGAAAGCTCGTCCGGAGTGAAGCCGAACAGTTCGGAGCGCATAACCGCAATCAGCGGAACATCCTGTCGCGGGTTATCGATAAGCGCGAGCAGGGAGAGCATGACCGATATCTCCGGCGCGCTGAAAAAGCCGCCCGCCAGATCGGACTGCACCGAAACACCGGCTCGTGCAAGCTCTCGCCTGTATATTTTGCCGGACACGTTCACAGAGCGCAGTAATATTGCCACGTCCCCGTAGCCCAGCGGTCTTCGCACTCCTCTGTCGTCAATCTGAGTCCCGGACTCAATAAGTTGTCGTATCTTTTGCGCCACGGCGGCGGCCTCACAGGCGATCTTATCCGGACGTTCGGTCTCATCGTCGCCGTCTGGCGGCGCAACTGCCATAAGTTCCGGTATGGGCACATCGCCCTCATGCGGCAATCCCGCCGCCAGAGCCGCATTTTCATCGTACTCAAGCTCGCCGAGCTCGGTTGACATAATATTTGTAAAGACTGCGTTGACCGCTGAAACCACCTCGGGTCTGGAGCGGAAGCTCTCACGCAGGAAAACGCGGCGCGGCTCACCCGGCGCGGCGTTTTCGGCATCCGAGTAGGCCTTGTATTTTTCGAGAAATATTGTCGGGTCAGCCAGGCGGAAGCGGTAGATCGACTGCTTGACGTCGCCGACCATGAAAAGATTTTTGCCCTCTCGTGAAATCGATTTAATGATTAGATCCTGAACACGCGACACGTCCTGATACTCGTCAACCATGACCTCGGTGTAGCGCTGTGACAGCTCTAGCGCCAGCTGCGTCGGCTCATCCGACTCATCGGTGAGAAGCTCTGCCGCAAGGTGCTCAAGGTCGGAAAAGTCCACGAGCGCGCGGCGGCGCTTTTCCTTTGTGTACTGGCTGTTGAAGCCGAGTGTGAGATTTAGCAGGGCCTCCATGGCGGGTGCGGTTTTCGACATGTCATAAAGCAGCTTTGAAGACGGCTCACTAAAGTCTGTCGCCAGCTTCTCCATCGCCTTTTTGCAGGCTGCGCGGCGCGCTTTTATTAACTCCACCACCTCGATATCCGGCGGGTTGCGCAGGCTGCCGAGACGCGGAAACACTATGGGCAAACAGGCACGCACGGCCTCCCAGCCCTCGTTCGCGCTGATAGACAGTGCATGAAGCGCGGAGACTGTCTCGGAAACGCTTGCGCCGTAGGCCTTCATTATGTAGTCATGTTCAGCAATAGTCGAGAGCACATTGTTCATCTCATGCAGCCAGTATTCGGCCTCGGCGCTCGCAAAGCTAAGCAGCTCCCTGCCCCATGGCGTCCCGCCCGCATCATCATGCCTCAGCTTGAGCTCTTCAATCTGCCCCTCGGCCCACAACGCAGGTCTCGCATGGCTCTGGAGCTTATCGTGGAGCTTCATCACAAGCTCGGCGAGTCTTTTATCGTCTCTGCCCGCCCCGACAGTGTCAACCAGCAGCAGAAAATCCGCGTCGCGCTTGGCATATGCGGCGTCCATGACGCGGTCGAGCGCAATTCTTCTCAGCTCACGCGACCTATCCTCATCCGCAACAGCGAAATCCGAAGGCAGACCCAGAAGATGGCAGTGCTCTCTCAAAAGACTGGTGCAGAAGCCATGGATGGTGCTTATCTGCGCACGCGATACGAGCGCGTTCTGACGCCGAAGCCGTTTTGAGCCCGGGTCCTGTGCAACGCGCTCGGCAAGCTCATCGGCGATGCGTCCGCGCAGCTCTGCAGCGGCGGCCTTGGAGAAGGTTATGACAAGAAAACTGTCTATACTTTTCGGCTCATCAGGGTCGCAAACCCGACTCATCAGCCGCTCGGTGAGCACTCTTGTCTTGCCGCTTCCGGCTGCGGCGGAGACCAAAAGTGCGCCGCCGCGGTCTTCAATCGCCTGCTTTTGCGACGGGGTAGGTTTAAATTCAGCCATTTCGCACAGCTCCCTCCAGCTCATTCCAGATCTTTGTCGCAGAGAGCTTTGGCAGATAGCGCCTTCTGTCCCCGCCCTCACCGTCCGTAAATCGACAGGCATCCGCATACTCGCAATAGAGGCAGGCGTGATCCTGAGCGCCCTTATAGTACGGGTCGGCTGAGATACTGCCGCGTGTGATTTCCGTCGCCAGTGAAATAAGCGTGTCTTGAATTTTGCCGGACAACAGACCCAGCCGCTCGGCCGAGGCCAGCGACTCTCCTGTCGGCACCCCGTTTTTCCATTTAACCGGTATGCGCAGCGGCTCATCGCCATGCTCCATGGCATGCAGAACATCCGCATCCTCGAGCATCAGGCCAGAGCGGCGCAGTGCCGCTGAACGCTTCGAGGCAATTTCCTCGTCACTCATGTCAGCCGATGCGGACAGCAAAACGTCGTGCGCGGGGATATACAGCACTCCGGCGGGCACTATTTCCCTGCCGTAGAGCGCCTGTCCGCCCTGCTGAAGGGCGAAGAGATATATGAGCATCTGCAAATTCATTCCGTGCCAAACGTCAGAGAGTGAAAAGCTCTTTTTTCCGGTTTTGTAGTCTATGACGCGCAGGTATAAGCGCCCATCATGAACCCAGCCATCAACCCTGTCGGCTATGCCGCTCATAGACAGCTTGCCGCCGTTTGGCAGCGTCTGGGCGCTCAGTCCGGCTCGCGTGAAGTCGAGCTCAAAATCCAGCGGCTCAAAATCCGAGTTTTTAAGCTCCGCCGCCATGTCCGCCACCACACGGCGCACATTCTGAGTCAGGCGTCGGAACAGATATTCAAATCTCGCCCCACGTCCTTCAAAGCCGCCCAGCTCCTCCTGTATGTACAGCTCAACGTACTTTTCCGTCATCACATCAAGTTGAGCGCCGGAGAGCTTCTTAAAGCCGCCCTTTTCAGCCGCCTCCTGCGCCACATGCTGCAGCACATAGTGCATGAAGCTGCCAAACTCAGGCGGTGAGAACTCTGCCGGCTCACGCGGCTTGGCGGTGAGTCCGTACTTGAGAAAATATCCGAAGCGGCAGGATGAAAACCTGTCGATTCTCGAAGCAGACAGCCGCAAGTCACTGCCGTAGAGCGTCCTTGCCGACTCGGCGGACAGGCTGCCGCGCGTAAACTGGGCACGACTCGTGAGCGCGGCCAGCCTATCCGGATCGCTCTTTTCAAAATACTCCGCCGCCGCGACCGCAAGGCCATCCCCCGGTCTGACCGCCATTGACGCGGCAAGCTCCAGCGCAGGAGCGGCTGCCGAGGCCCGCAGAAGGCGCGGATCGGCATATTCAATGCTAAGCCCAAAGAGCTTTGCCGCGCGACTCATGACAAATGCCGCACGCGCCGGTTTCCCGTCTGATGCCCAGGCAGGCGTTACCATTGTGAGCGTCTCAGACGGCAGCGACAGGCAGTTGTAGATGAGTGAATACTCGCGCCACAGCTCCGCATCGCCGGCGTCGAGAGCTATGCCCGCCTCAGACAGGCTCATGCGCTCGTCCGCGGAGAAGAGCCCGCTGTCTGCCTCCGCTTTGGGCAGACGCTCATCAGAAGCTCCCAGAACTATCAGATGCTTTATGTGCCTGCGCCGTATTCTGTCCATATCCCCCGCTGTCGCCATATCCAGCGAAACGGGTATGATTCCGACATCGTATTGCGACAGGGTGAGCAGGAAAAGGCGCGAGAAGGTCGATGCATCCATCGGCGCAGCGCCCAGTATGAGCACAGTCTGCTCCAGCGCGGACACTGTCAAATCCCAAAGTCTGGCATATTCGTCAGCCGCCTGCACTCTGCCCCCGGCCTCAAGCTCATCCGCACGCTCCGAGAGTTTCGCGGCAAGGTCAAGCTCCTCCAGAAAATCCGCCAGCGCCGCGGCCTGCTCCGCGGCCGTCTGCGCCGCCTCACTGTTCGCATCAAGTCTCAAAAGCGGCGCGGCAACGCGCCGGCGCAGCCCGTTTATCCTTCCAAGCTGCTCAATAGCAGCCTCGTCATACTTGCCGCCATAGCCATCCGGGTGCAGTCTCCAGTCCTTTTCAGACAGCCACATTGACGCGCGGACACTCCAGGTTATGCAGTAGTTTTCAAGCTCATCGCATTCCTCAGCGCAAATGCCCGCGAGCCCCGTTCGCAGATACCCGAAAACATCACCTGACTCCCAGCCTCCATCTAAAATTTCATATGCCGCGGAGATGAGTGCAGGCAGAGGCTTCTGCATTATGTCAACCTTTCTTGCGGTGAACAGCGGCACGCCCCAGTATTCAAATGCGGACTCAAGACAGTTTCTGTAATCCTCAAACGAGCGCACCGCGACCGCGATATCGCGCCAGCGTGCGCCACTGCGCACCAGCTCCAGAGCCCGTGCCGCAGCAAGCTCGCACTCCTCCGTCACCGTGTCTGCGCGGAAGAGGCGGATCTTGTCCTTGGCATCAAAGCTCTCGGAACTGTACGAGAACGCATTTGCGGTTAAAATAGAAAGCGGCTCGTCCAGCTCTGCTGAAAGCTCCGAAATTTCAGTCTTCAGCCCATGCTCCTCCGCCTCGCGCTTGAGCCAGCGCGCAGTGCGGCGTGACAGCTCAAACACCTCGTTGCCGTCAGTGAGTCCGTCGAGCGTCAGGCAGACAGTCATGTCCGCACCACGGCTCATAAACGAGCTGATAAGCTCGCGCTCCTGCGCGGTGAAGTCTGTAAAGCCATCTATGTATATATGTCCCTCACGGGCAAAGCCGCTCTCCAGCAGCCGCTCCAAAACCAGCCCAAGCCGATCCGCAGGATCCTGCTTTCCCGCACCGACAGCCGCTTCAAACGCGCCCATTATGAGAGACAGATCGCCCAGCTTTATTTCAAGTGCGCCGCCCAGCTCTGAGGCAGCCTCGTCAAGGGCCTCGGCCGTGAGTCCCGCCGCCTTAAGTTCGTCGAGCGCGGCAAGCAGTCCGAGCTGCTGCTCCGGAGATCGCCGCGCAGCCGAGTATAGCTGCAGCCGGGAGGAAACCGCGTCCAGTGCCAGTGCCATGCACAGAAGCCTGCCCCCCTTGTCGAGGGCGGTTTTGCCAGCGGTTCCGAGCTCTGCCTCAATCTTTCTGGCAATGCCTGTAAAGCTGAGCGCCTCTGCATACAGCGACATGGAATCTCCCGCAATTCGGGCAAGCTCCCGCTCAGCCTCGTGGCTGTATTGCTCCGGAACCAGCAAGATCCGTCCACCGTGACACTGTGCCACGGCCTCGGCTATTTCGTTCATTATCAGCGTTGTTTTACCCGCACCTGCCTGTCCGATTATGAGCCTGAGCATAGTCAATCTCCTTAGTGCATAAGATGATTTATTATAGCATAACCCATCATTAATTCAAAGTACTGCTTGAAAATGGACACATGTTATGATAAACTATTGTCAAGGAATTTTCAGGAGTGCATTTTGTCCTGAAAAATGAAGGGAGACAAATTATGGACATCAGCAAGGTAACCGTTAAGGAGCTTCTTAACAACCAGGCCGCTTGTGACGCTATGAACGCAATTGAGCCCAAGATCCTCAAGAGTCCCATGGTAAAGCTCGTAAAAGGCAAAACAATCGCTGCAGTTTTTGACATGGTCCCCGACAGCAAAGTTCCCGCCTCCGTCAAGCAGAAAATTCGCGAAGCTCTCGCCGATATCTAAGCAAATTTGTATACTTAAGTTAAACGGCCGACCTGTTTTTTGCAGGTCGGCCGTTTGTTGTATAATATGGTCTTTTATCTAATTTTTCTGCACTCCAGATAGTATCTCTTGTCTCTGGCGTGCCCGATAGAAAAGCTCTTTTTGGGGAACGGTCCACTCTCTGCAACAGACGGAAACAGCTCCGGCTTCTCAAGCCGCGGCAGGAGTATTGCCGCAGCGTTAGGGCGGGCCGCAAGCTCGCGAGTCTCGTCGTCGCCGTGTATATAATCCGTCTCTCCGCCATATTTGGCGGTGTAGCTTGTCAAAAAGCGGTCCGTCTCGGACACCAGCTGACCAATCGTCAGACCCGAAACCCTTACACTGCGCTCCACGCCACCGACGGCGAGTATGAGCCTATGTCCCTCATCTCCAAGCGGGAAAAAACGCTCCGCCTCAGCAAAAAATGCCTCCGTCTTCGTTCCCGACAGCACTCTATGTATGGGCTCAAAGGTCACGGCCTCATCGTGGATATTCACAAGCTCCACAAGCGCGTAGCGCAGCGGGTGTCCCTCCCGCTCACTTTCCGAAAGCCCGGCCTTTTCCTCCTCCCAGCAGAGCTTTGCCGCGGCAAGTCCGTGGTTTCCGTCGCCCATCGCAAAGGCCGGGTCCCCGCCGAGTGCCTCGATCGCGGCTGTTACCGACTGCGCATGCTCACCCTGCACCCGACTGCCGCGAATATGTCCGCCGCCGAGCATCAGGTCGAAGTCATAGAGCAAGTCCCCGCCGGAGGCTGAGGGAATAACGCTGTTTTGGGGATCATCAATGAACACCATTATGTGCGGAAGCTCAAGCTCCGCGCCCATTCTCACGTTTTTGCGCGCTGGCAGTCTGCTCGCAACCGTAAATTCAGTCGAGCGCACCGGCGTTTTAGTCCCCTCAGCCCAATCGTAGCACTCGAGATCAAGCTTGCCCACCAGGCCGCGACGCAGTGCACCGGACGGAAGCCTGCGCTCTACGTATACATAACTGTCCTTTAACTCTTCGAAAAGCCCTTGGTTAACATAATTATTCATATTCTTATATATGTTAACCATCTCCGTCTGATTATCACGGACAGAGAGGTAAGCTTCGGGCAATACGAGGCGCAGGGCGCCGGGCGAATCTGCAACAATTCTGTCTGCATCGGCCCAGTACTCCGGCTCTGAGGTAAACTGGTCGCAGGCAATGCAGCTCCATTTTGTCATGTCCGCTGCTTTGGGGATCAGGATATCCGCTGTGCTGAAGACCTTCATATAATTTCCTCCATTGCAATTTGAGACCAAGTCTCCATCTGTTCTCTGAGCTTTTTAAGCTCAGGCTTTGAAACCCACTCGCCGGCAAGCTTTTCGGTCTCACGAACGGATACTTCCCCCTCAACCTCAAGCTCGAACAAAAAGCCCAGATGAACGCTTCCAACCGCGTTTGAGTCGTCGTTTATGACACCCAGCGGCTTTATGCCCAATTCGCGCTCGATATTGACCTCCTCGTAAACCTCGCGGCGAAGGCCCTGCATGAGCACATCGGCACCTGCCGCCTCATCCACGGGGTTTATGTGTCCGCCGACACCAATGGACAGCAGGCCGTGCAGCCTTGCCTCGCCACCCTTTTTGAGTCTGCGCAGCACATATATATCCTCGCCCCTGCGCAGTATCACATACGGTATAATTTGCTTATAAGAGGTATCCTCCTCCATCTCCGGCCGAGGCAGAAAATGGTGATGTTCAGATATTATGTCAACTATCTGTTTTCCCACGCCGCTGATAAGGCCATTTTTTCCGGCAATATACTGATCTAAAAACTCTCTTTTTACGACAAGAATACTCTCACTCATTTTAGCTCTCCCTTTTGTGTTACTATCTAATCTATCAAAACTAGGCAATGAATAATTGACATCCTATATTAAACTAGTTGACTTAATAGGATAATTATCATAAAATTAGTATATCGACATAATAACACAGACGGAGGTAAATGCAAATGCCTTTGATAGCTGAAAATGAATACACCTTCACATCATCTGACCGCATAACCCAGGTTCACGTCCGCGAGTGGATCCCCGATTGCGATATTAACGGAGTTGTTCAAATCTCGCACGGAATTTCCGAGTATATCGGACGATATACGGATTTTGCGCGTTTCCTTGCATCCAAGGGCTTTGTAGTGGTCGGAAACGACCATCTCGGCCATGGCGAAAGTGTGATGTCTCCCGAAGAGCAGGGCTTTTTCGCCGCTGCTGACGGCTGGCAGAAGGTCGTGGGCGACATCGAAAAGCTGCGTCAGCATACCGCCAGAAAGTGGCCGGACGTCCCTTATTTCATGCTAGGACACTCTATGGGCAGCTTCCTGATCCGTACATATCTCTTCCGCTTTCCAGACGCACCGCTCGCCGGAGCCATTATTTCCGGCACAGGTCAGCCCCCAGCGCCGGTGCTTGCCGCCGGGCGCATGCTTTGCGACGCGTTTATACTTAAAAACGGGCCTAAGAGCCGCAGTGCAGAGATTGCCGCTGTCGCATTCGGCAGCTACAACAAGGGCTTTGACCCCGCTCGCACGAAGTATGACTGGCTTACACGTGATGAGGCTATTGTTGATTCCTACGCCATTGACCCCTTATGTACACTCACGCCAACCGTCAGTCTGTTCCGCGATATGATGGGTGGCCTCGCCATAGTCGGCAGCAAGAAAAACATTGACAAGATGAACAAGTCCCTGCCCATCTATTTCATGAGCGGCGATAAGGATCCCGTAGGCGGGAACGGAGTTCAGGTTGCCAAGGTCTACAGAATGTTTATCCGCTCCGGCATGAAGGACGTGTTTTACAAGTTTTATGTGGACGGACGCCACGAGATGCTCAATGAGACAAATCGTCAGGAGGTCTACGAGGATATACTCGACTGGCTGTTTAAAAAGATTGACTAAAATTTTAAAAGGAGCCGAACGCCCGTCTGGATGTTCGGCTCCTCTTTTATTATGTAAACAGAAATACCGCGCAAACGGTGCGACTTCCGTTTGCGCGGTATCCTTTTATGGAATGAGGACAAAATGAAAAAGATGAAACTGTCTCTTGCAATTTCTATATTAGCAAGCAATTGTTACGTAAAAAACCATACAGTTGTTACAGAAATATTAAATCATCTTTTATTTTTTACAGATCTGTCACAGCATGGCCTTTATGCTCTCTTTTACCAGCTTCTTAAACAGCGGTGCGGCCTCGTCAGCGGCGGCCTGAACCTCCTCGTGCGTCAGTGCCGTTGCGGAGAGACCCGCGCCCTTGTTGCAGACACAGCTCACACCGCAGACGCGCATTCCGCAGTGGTTCGCGGCAGTTGCCTCAACCGCTGTTGACATGCCGACAGCATCCGCTCCGAGTATGCCCAGCATACGAACCTCGACAGGCGTCTCAAAGCTCGGCCCGGTAAGCTGGGCATAGACACCCTCGCGAAGCGGCACGGACTCGCGCTGCGCGGCGGCGCGGATTATATCGCACAGCTGCTTATCGTACACAGAGGACATGTCCGGGAAGCGCGTGCCGAGCTCATCAATGTTGGCGCCGATGAGCGGATTTGGGAAGAAAGTCATTATGTGATCGGTGATGAGCATAAATTCTCCGGCGTCAAACTCGGGGTTTACTCCACCGGAGGCGTTCGTGAGAAAGAGTATCTCCGCACCCAGCATGTGCATGAGTCTCACAGGCAGAACGACATCTGACAGCTCGTAGCCTTCGTAGTAGTGTATTCTGCCCTGCATGCAGACAAGCGGCACAGAACCAAGATGTCCGAAGATGAATTTCCCTGCGTGGCCCGGAACCGTTGAAACGGGGAAGCCCGGAATATCAGCATAGCTGACCTCAGCGACAACATCGAGCTCTGAAGCGAAGCCGCCGAGTCCGCTGCCGAGCACCAGTGCCGCCTTCGGCACAAAATCGGTGCGACTGCGCACAAAATCTCTGCAATTAACCAGTTTTTCGTATCTCTTATCCAATGTATAACCTTTCCTTTCATTATATGCTCATGCTAAGTTGGTGCTAGCCCTCCATAACATGTAAATTTCGGATCTCCTCATTCTCAATATGGCTCAGTATAGAATAGGCGTGCGGCTCAAGGTAAGCGCCCCCGGCATCTGTGAGTCCCTGCTCACGCAGGGCAGAAATCGCAATTGCGGACGCGGCCTCTATATCATAAAATATCGCCTTGTCGTCTCGTCTCGTGGATGACGCCGCTATGTCCTTCAAAAACGGCAGAGCCTCCTCCATGGCAACAAGACCCTCAGCTCCGGCAAACTGCCACTTATAAAACGGTTCGTATCTGAAATTGAGAAGATACAGCATGGAGAGCGCCGCGTTGAGAAATTCGCCGAGCGCCAGCCTCGCTCCAAAGATATCTCCGCGCCTCATCATACGCGCAAAGTTATATTGCCCTGACTGCGCCATGCTCGCGGCGCGGGCCGCCAGCTTCTTCTTTCTTATATCCTCGGGATAGCAGGGCAGCAATCCGTTTCTAATGCCTGTAAACTCCCCCAGCCCGTCGCAAAACACCTCGCCTGATGTACATGTAGCCAGAAAATGCTCCTGGATTCTGAGCCATTTCATGGGGCTCTCAGGCACAGTCGGACAGCCGATAAAAAAGCGGTAAAAATCCGAAGTGCGCATGACACCGACGCGCCCTGCGCCTCTGGCGCTCGTGTTTCTTTTGTAGCCCATAAAGCTTTGCGGCAGTGCATCGTACTCCCGCTGCAGCGCCTCGCCGTAATCATCAAAATCTTTGTCGGTCAGCCACAGGCAAAATGCCGGGCCAAAATCGTGATCGCGCGACTGCTCGTCGTCGAAGCCAAGACAATCTGAGCCCTGACCTGACATTCCTGCGGCTATTCTCGTGGCAAGATCAGGAAATTTCTCAATCAGCATCGGCGAGCCAATCTGTTCAAAATATAGACGCGATAGCTCTAAACCCTTCATAAATTATCACCTTCTACATTTTCTCTTATATTTGCAAAAAAAGCAATAGCAAACACTATATTTTGTGGTATACTGTATTTAAGAGGAGAAAGTGAGCGGGAAATCACTCACGCGAATACTGCAACAAAGTTTTATCTTTTTCGCCATATTGTATCAAAATAATGACCAAGGTTTTACAAATAGGTTACGCTTGGAAAACAATACTGGTTTTTCCTCTGAAGCCCTTGACAAAGACCCTCAAACACTATATATTGTGATCAGGCGCTCATGATACCGCAAGATATGCGATATCTGGTGGGCGTCTGTTTATCACTAAAAATAGGAAGTAACACAGAAAATGATTGTATCCGGCATTCAGAAGTTAACATTACTTGACTACCCCGGCAAAGTCGCATGTACAATTTTTACGGGCGGTTGCAACCTGCGCTGTCCCTTCTGCCACAACGCTTCTCTGGCTCTGCCGGAGCGTGAGCGGGACGAGATA
>CAZHUG010000028.1:0-29372 GCA_964535405.1 uncultured Oscillospiraceae bacterium
ATACGAGCGCCGTATAAAGCCTTCTCGTCGTGGGAGAGGTCGGGGGGGATAGAGGGAGCGAGCGTTATCATCTGAGCACCGGCAATGCTAATTAATTTTTCTATAAGTTCAGCGGTCAACATATTTATTCTCCTCATAACTTTCAATGCTGTTCATTTTATTTTTTTAAACCATTCAGGGTGCTCGCGCAAAACACTTTTCTGTATTTTCCCCACACTGTTTGTGGGCAACTCCTTCATAAAAGCCCAGTAGCGCGGCTTTCTATAGCTGGGCATTTTGGATCTGCATTCATCCAAAAAGCTTTCTGCTTCCAACTCATTTCCATCACATGTAACAATAGCAGCCGCAACACCCTCGCCCATTTCCGAATCCGGTATGCCAACAACGGCACAGTCGAAAATCCCCGTAAAGTCCCGAAGAACGCCCTCCACCTCTTGCGCAAACACATTCTCGCCTCCGGATTTTATCATATCCTTAATTCTGTCTACCATGTAATAATAGCCATCCGCTGTGCGGCGCAAAATGTCCTGTGTATGGAACCAGCCGTCCTTTTCAAACGCCTTTGCATTCTCCTCCGGCAGGTTCAGATAACCGCGGAAAACCATAGGCGAACGGACCAAGGCTTCCCCGGGAGTTCCGTCTGGCACGTCGTTCATATTATTATCAACCAGACGCAGCTCGACCTGATTATTCAGTTTGCCGATGGTAGTGGCAAGCTCGGGCCGCGCCTGTATCATTTCCCGGGTTATATATGCAGTGGTAGGCCCCAAGACCTCTGACGAGCCATATGATAAACGGATTTTACTATTGGGGAAAAGCTCAAATATCATATCCGAAATATCCATACTGCATTTTCCGCCTGTGCACATGACCGCCCTTACAGAAGAGCGATTGTATTGGCTCCATCGCGGATATGTGTACAGCCGCCTTATGAGCACGGGCGGCAGCAGATAAAATTCTGTAATTTGATATTTCTGAATATTGCGGAAGATCTCCTCCGGAATGATCTTGTTTACCAATATGAGCGTCCCGCACAATGCCGCCATTCTCCATATGTGCTGCAAGCCGCCAAGATGAAACATAGGGCTCTGCACCAGAACGCTTGCCGGCTGATTTGGCGGGTCAGTCTCCAAAGCCATCATGTAAGAATACTCCCTCACCATCTGCTGAGTGTGCATTACGCCCTTGGAACGTCCGGTTGTGCCGCTTGTATAGAGAATGACAGACTCATCCTCTCCGAATATCTCCACCTGAGGTTCTCTGGCGTCTCCATCGGCAAGCAGATAATTCAAATTCAATCCTCTGCAGCTGTTGCCAGCTTCACTTTTATAGATCAGGTGTCGAATGTCGGGGCATGATGGCAAAACCTCTTCCACAAGCCCGGCATATTTTTCAGAATATATCAGTGCGGCACTTCGTGTCTCTCTGAGGATATGCGCCGTCTCATCCGCCAAAAGGCGCAGATTCACAAGCAGGGCAGTTGCTCCCATCCTCTGCGTGGCGTGCCAAAGCTGTACAACCTCCAGAGAATTGGAAACCATGATAGCGATGCGGTCTCCCTTCTTCAGACCCAGCTCTAAAAAACTATTGGCGAGGCGGTTTGCCGATGTATTTAGTTCCAAATAGCTCATTTTTATATCGTCATATACAACAGCAGTCCTATCCGGGAACATCGTTGCATTCCTTGTAAGAAAATATCCCACCTGATACACAGCAGTTCTCCTTCCACAATATAGTTTAAGGCTAGAGCACGGCAGGCCTGCCGTGCTCTAGTGCCATCTTGCATAGTCGCTAAAATGTGCAACGCATTTAGTTTAGCACAGACCCATCATGCTCCAGAACGGGACACAGGCGAGCAGGGCCACTATCTGCCAGATCATGACGAACACCGACATTTTAACACACTTTGCAAACGGGACATAACCGTCACAGGCACCAAACGCCGAGAGGAACGGAATCGACTGGGGCAGCGTGTTCCACGTGCAAATGGTGACACTGGCGATGAAGCCAACTATCCAGGGATTTATGCCGTTTGCCGCGGCAAGCGGGCTGAGCAACACAAAGAAAACAGATGTAACCAGAGTCTGGGAAATGACCAGCATACGGACTGCATAAATGACAACACAGCAGACCGGGATAAATATCCACAGATTGCTCATGAGAGGAGCAACCAGCGACCCGGCGGCGTTAGTGATCCAGTTAGAAAGCCCCGTGCTGTTCATCAGTGCAGACACTGTGAGAACCCAGCTGGAGAAAACAAGGACATTCCAGGGAACGGCATTTACGCCCTTTTTCCTGTCAATGCAGTTCGCCAGAAGCATAATTATTAGACCGCCAAGAGCAATCCACGCGTCCTGAAGACCTATCTTTTTGGCAAAAATCCAGCAGATTACAACAGCGCCAAGCACTATGAGAGAAATGATCTGCTTGCTGTTGAGCTTTTCCTTGCTGACTTCTTCCTTCGTTTCAACAGCGACAAAGCCCTCTACCATGTCCTCCGCCTTGGGCTTGTACATGAATATCGTTGCAAAGTAACAGCCAATCAGCGTGACAACAAGAAATGGCAGCGCCTGGAGGAACCAGTTTACCCAAGAAAAGCTGTCTGCAAACTGAGCGTCTACCAAGCCCGTGAGTGTGGGGGCACTCATACATCCGGACAGGAAGCAAACACCCAAGACACCAACGGGTATCCAGCCGGCCATGAAAATGCCTGCCGCGGCGTTGCTGCCCTCCTTATAGCCCATGTTCTTTGCCGTCGGGCAGGTAATCATGGACATTATGACACCCTTCGCTGAACCGGATGACAAAAACGGAGAAACCAGCATGCCCGAAACATACATGGCGCTGACGCGGCCTTTGAAGGTATTTGGGAACTTTGAAACGATCGCCCTTGCAAGATGAGCAAGGGAACCGCACTGTGCCAGAACGCCTCCCATGCCGAAGGCCCCAAGCAAGAGAACAAATGTGGAGGTTGTGAAGCCGCTCAAACATGCGCCTGTGGTTTCACCAACCTTCAGAAAATAGAACAGAAAAAAGCCCATGAGACTTGCAACAAAATCCGTTGTGACCTGGAAAATCATAACAAGTATTACAAACAAAAGAATTGCCAGGCAACGCATTGCCTGAACCTCCAGCCCCTCAAAAGGCGGGATCGCGCACAGGGTAACGAGCGCTGCAATACAGATCGCCCACTTTATCCAATACATTGTATTTTGCTTCTTTGCAGACTTTACAATTGAAGCCATAACTTCTACCTCTTTCTTTCAACTTAGCTGACTATTCCACTCGCATACAGCCGGCTGATTGCCTCTTCGTCGTAGCCGAGATGTGCGAGAACCTCCTTGGTGTCCATTCCCTTGGTGGGACAGCCGCGCCAGATCTGTCCGGGATTGTTCTTGAACTTCGGAACGATATTCACACCCTTGATTTTGCGTCCGTCCACCGCCTCCCATTGCGTGAATGTCTCTCGTGCGATGTATTGCGGATTAACCTCTGCATCCTCAAGATCCATGACCATCTGAGCCGGTATGTTTCTTGCCAGCAGCTCACTCTCTGCTTGCGCCGCGGTTCTGTCCGCCAGATATTTCAGCAGCTTGCTCTCCATGAGCTGACCGCCCTCGGACTTGGGCGAATAGTACGGCACTCCTGCCGGTATAAGCTCAGTTCCATACTCAATTTCCAACATCTCACAAAGCTTCTTGCTGATGCCCGCTCCGATGCCGGCGATGTAGATGCACTTGCCGTCCTTGCATTTGTACAGACCGAAGCACACGCATTTTGCATTCCTGTTGCCGGCACGCTCGTACTTCATGCCAAGATTCAGGTACTCCACCGGATAGCTGTTCAAAATGCGTATCATGACCTCGTATTGAGCAACGTCGACGCTCTCGCCCTTGCCGGTCTCCTTTGCTCTGTTCAGAGCCGCCAAAGCAGCGCTGCAGGCCAGCATGCCGGTGGCGAAATCGCAGGGCTGCGGATTTGCGGGGATGGGGTCACGATCAGGAAAGCCGTTATACTGCATGTAGCAACCGAAGGCCTGGGCGATCGGGTCATAGGAGCCCCTGTGCACATACTCCGGCAGTCCGGTCTGACCAAAGCCGGAGATATGAACAATAACAAGCTTGGGATTGACTTCCCACAGAACATCATCTGTGAGACCCCATTTTTCATACTGTCCGCCCTTTGAGGCTTCTATATATATGTCGGTATCCTTTAGGAGCTTGAACAAGATTTCCTTACCTTCATCGGATGGAATGTTCAGAGGCATTGAGCGCTCGTTTTTGCGCTCTGCTTCGGCAAAATAGCCGGTGCCGTTGCGGGTGATATCTTTTGATTTGACATTCTCAAGCCAGAGAACATCAGCGCCCCACTCCGCCATCAACTGGCAGGCGAAGGGCCCCGCCACAGACAGGGCGGCGTTTATTACCTTAACGCCTGTCAGAGGCCCGAATTCGGGAATTTTAGTCAGCATGTAATAACCACCTTTTCATAGCTTAAGTTTTTTGTTTAGGAGCTGCTCAGTATGCTCGCCATAGGCGGGTTGAGCCACAGGCTCCGCAGCGCTCATGCCGGAAAACTTCACAGGAAAGGCGAAATTCAGAACATCGCCTTCAGTGGGATGATGGATCGTCGTACTCATGCCCCGGTGTATCAGCTGGGGATCACTCATAGCTTCCCCAATGTTCTTCACAGGAGTAAAACAGCAGTCCTTGTCAAACAGCGTCTGTATCCATTCTTTCTGGGTGCGGGTTCTGAACATCGCCGAAACCTCTTCAATGAGCGCTGTTTTCTGCTCATCCTCCGCCATCTGCTTGTCTATCCACTCCTCATGCCCCACGGCGCGGCAAAAGGCAGCCCAAAACTTGGGTTCGGCCGCACCAAGGCTCACAAATCGACCGTCAGCAGTCTCGTATATGTTGTAAAACGCATAAGCACCGCCGCTTTTCGTCTCGCCGCGACTGGTGACAGTTCCGTTTGCCACATAGTCACTGAGAAACAGAGACAGCCACGGAAAAACCGCGTCCGTCATGGATAGATCGATATATTGCCCCTCACCACCATTTTTATCTCTTGCCATAAGCGCCATCAGCACTGATATTATGGACCACTGTGCTCCGCACATGTCGGCAATCTGCACCCCCGGGAGAGACGGCGGGCCGCCCTTTTTACCTACTGTATCGAGAATGCCGCTGATGCTAAGATAGTTTATGTCGTGTCCGGGCATATCGCGGTAGGGGCCGTCTTGACCATAGCCCGAAAGCGAGCAATAGATGATGCCCGAATTTACCTTCTTGACGGCGGCATAGCTGATGCCGAGGCGATCTGCAACTCCGGGACGATATTGCTCGAGTATAACATCCGCCGTGAGTGCAAGTTCCATAAAGCCGCTCAGGCCCTCTTCGGAGCGCAGATCCAGCACGCAGCTTTTCTTTCCGCGGTTTAGCATGAGAAAAGCGGAGCCTTCCTTGTTCACCAGCGGCTTTCTCATTCGGAATCCGTCACCGCCCCCGGGGGGCTCAATTTTTATGACCTCCGCCCCCATGTCCGCCAGCATCATCGTGCCAAACGGACCCGGGAGCATGTGGGACAGGTCAAGAATCCTTATACCTTCCAGTGGTAATTTCATAGGATACTGCTTATCTGAACTGTTTTAGGACTGCGCGACCAGCGGCGTGAACCATTATTTCATCCGTGCCGCCGGTGAAGCGGAAGCAGCGGCTGTCGCGCCAGAGACGGCTGATGCGGCAGTCGTCGGTGCAGCCTATTCCGCCCATGATCTGCATCGCGTCGTCTATGACTTCAAAGCCGGCACGGGTGTTATAGTACTTGGCAGCATTGGGCAGCACACGATCGTCGATGCCCTGATCGAGCTTCCACGCGCCGAGGTATAGCAGGTTTTTCATGTTCTGAATCTTGATGTACATCTCAAGAGCCTTCTGCTGAATCAGCTGGAAGGACGCGATGGGCTTTTCAAATTGCTCGCGCTGGTTTGCATATTTCATCGCTTCCTCGTATGCGCACTCCGCGTTGCCCACTCCCTGAGCGGCGATGAGAAGTCGCTCGTAGCCGTAATTTTCCATAAGCAGCTCGAAGCCCTTGCCCTCAGGACCAAAACGGTCGCTTTCTTCAACCTCAACGTTGTCCATGTAAACCTCGCAGGTGGTACTGCTCTTGAGACCTATCTTGTGAATGTCCTCCATCGTAACGCCGGGTGCTTTCAGAGGAACAAAATACAAGGTGACCTTGCCGTCATCGTCGATGCAGGCCGTCATCATCTTTTCGACGAGCATAGCGTGGGAGATGAAGCACTTGTGGCCTGTGACATAGACCTTGCCGTCACGCTTGACAGCCCTGGTGGTAATACCCTTGCTATAGGAGCCCGCCTGGGGCTCGCTAGATCCGATGGCGAACGCGACTGGCGCCTTTTCACTGGCCTTCATGACATAGTTAATCTGCTCGGGAGTGCCGAAGGAGATCGCGTCACGGATGCGCAGGAAGTTGCCCATCAGGTTTACCGGACCGCCCAGACGTCCCATCTCTTCTATAAACATCATGTGGGTAACGGCATCAATCGGTGTCCCGCCAATCTCCTCGGGCAAACCCAGCAGATGGAAGCCGCAGTCAACCATTGCCCTGTGCCATTCCATGGGCGGCTTGCGCTGGTCGTCGCAGTCGCGCCAATACTCATTTGTGAACTCCTTCATCATCTCGCCCAAAGACTCGAGCAGCAGTTCCTGTTCCTCTGTTCTTCTGAAATCCATTACAATTTCCTCGCTTTCATATTTTGGAATGTGAAGCATTTGTACTCGTGATATTCTTTTAGCAAGGCGCGTGCCAGCCGAGCCGCCGGGCCGAAAATTAATTATCAGGCCACTTTGTTTGTTAATTATCAAGCGTGGCATGGGACTTGCTAAAAATATCATTGTCACTTATAAAAGATGGAGGGAACAGAAATGAAGCTACAAAAGAAACACAAGGTACATTTACTAATCGCCGGAATCCTTTTCATCATCACGGAGCTTTTGCTTCCTGTCGATTACGGGCTCACTGTATCAGGAAAGCACTTTCTCTCAATTTTCATTGCACTCGTCTATATGTGGATAACTATAGAAACATTTATCCCCAGCGTGATTGCCCTTGCTATGTTCGGCATCATGCAGGTCACAAAAAGCTCTGCCTTGTTCAGCGGTGCCTTCGGCAATGCCACAGTCGCCATTTTCCTTTTTGCCTGTATCATGATCACCGCAGCCAAGGATTGCGGCATCATGAAAAAAATTGCCCTGTGGTTCATTTCGCGCAAATCAACCGCAGGACGCCCCTATATATTTCTGTTTTTCCTAGCTCTCGCAAACTTTGTCCTGGGCGGCCTGCTCACAAACGTCTATTCACTGATGATCACAGTCCCCATTGTTTTTTCCGTCTGTGAACGCCTCAATTACAATAAGGGCGAGCGTTTTTACACCGCTGTATTTCTCCTGAGCATGTGGGCAAGCCTCGGCGGCGGAATAGCCCTCCCCTTTGCCAAGTCCATATATCTCTCCATGAACGCCGCAACCACGGGCTACGGAATTGATATCAGCTACGCCAGAGTCATGGCAATGGGAGTGCCTGTGGGCTTTATTTGGACCATGCTGGGCCTGCCTGTCATCCGCTTCGTCATCCGCCCGGATTTCACGAAGTTCATGGCATATAACCCGGCTGATATTGAGGCCGAAATGAAAGGCGAGCCGCTTGACAAGCGCGGCAGGGTGGTGACTATTGGTTTTTTCGTCATGACCGGCCTCTGGTGTCTCACCATTTTTAATGGAGTTTTCGCATTTGCGAGCTATCTGAACACAATAGGCTTTCATGTTATCGGCTGCGCTGTCGTTGCCGCACTCTGCATTATTCAGGTCAACGACGGCCCTGCTATCAACCTGCGTAAGATTATGCCCACTCTCAGCTGGCCAGTGCTCGGCTTCCTTGCAATTATCATGTTCACCTCATCCGCCTTTAATTCGGCTGATTATGGTATTAAGGACTTCCTGATAAGCATACTAAGTCCTATTTTCGCAAGTGTTTCTCCAACTATTCTGGTGATTATCGGGATCATTGTTGCCGCGGCTATGACCAACCTGTTGTCAAACGTAGTAACCTGTGTTGTGGTCGTGAGCGTGTTCCTGCCCCTTCTCATGTCCGTCTCTGATCTGGGCGGCATCTCCCCATCCGCATTTTGCCTGGCGGCAACCGTGGCAGCGGGCATGTCCTGCGCCACCCCATCTGCCTTTCCGGGCGCGTCTCTGGTCTACGGCGAGCATGTGACTATGGGCGACAGCGCAAAGCCCTGCATCATCATGGTCATTTTTGGCACGATCCTCTGCATCCCCGCAGCGTTTATCTACTAGCTTCATTTCAATATATAAATAGCTAAGCGCAGGACATATGTCCTGCGCTTAGCTATTTATATATTAGTTTATACCAAATTCTTTCAGGCGTTTATAGAACGTGGCACGAGAAATTCCCAGTTCTTTTGCCACCCTTGATTTATTGCCGCCATACTGGTGCATGAGCGCCACAACGCGATCCCTGTCATAGCCCCGCCAGTCCCCGGTATCAGCACTCTCCGGCGCTGCCCAGTAAGCGGGCTCATTGCTCTGCGAGACTGTGCCGCTGAGCATGTTCACAAGCTCTTCCGGAAGCTGGGACACTGTGATATGCGCGCTTCTTGAGTAGCTCATACAGCGCTCAATGACATTCCTCAGCTCCCGGACATTGCCCGGCCAGGAATAGCCCTGCAGCAGTTCAACAAGCTCCGGCGAAATCTCTCGGCGGCTGCCGCCTGTCTTAGCACACAGGACATCGAGCATATGCTCCGTAAGAGCCGGAATATCATCCCGGCGCTCGCTGAGCGGAGGTATCTTAATGGTAACGATATTCAGGCGGAAATACAGATCCGCGCGGAAGCTTCCCTTCTGCACGTTTCGCCATAGATTCTGGTTAGTAGCCGCTATGACGCGAATATCCACCGGAATGTACTTCTTCCCGCCCACGCGCACCACCGTGTTATCCTCCAGCACGCGGAGCAATGCGCTCTGCATTTCAAGCGGCATGTCCCCTATCTCGTCAAGAAAAATTGTTCCGCCGTTTGCCTGCTCAAACTTTCCGGCAGAGCCGCCCTTCATTGCGCCGGTAAACGCTCCTTCCTCGTAGCCGAACAGCTCGCTGTTTAGAAGATCCTTGGGAAGCGAGGCGCAGTTGATGGGCACAAATGGGCCGCCCCTCTTTTTGCCGGCAGAATGTATTGCCTGCGCAAACATCTCCTTGCCGGTGCCGCTCTCACCCAGGATCAGCACGTTGCTGCCGCCCTCCGCCGCGCGACCGGCGTACTCCTTGAGCTTCTGCACAGATTCGCTCTCACCAATTATGCTGTCAAAGTTGTATCTCACCTTTGAACCGGCATTGCCGCCTGACTGACTTGGGTTTTTCTTTTTGACAGAATGCTGAAGTGTGCAGTGCAGGCATTTTTGTCCGTTATAGGTGCGAATAATCTCTGGAATCGCAAGGAAAAATCCGTTTTTCTTTTCCGCCGTTATCAGCATGACCTCCCTTGTCTGGCAAGGGTTTCGATCCTCATCAAAGAACTTCACAAGATACGACAGCTCCGGCATAAACTGACCGATGCCCGGCGGCGGGCCCGAGGTATATGCTTTTCCGAAGATTTCTTCAAAGTGCCTGCTTGTAAAAATCACTTCACCATGCTCATCGAGAAAAAGCTCAAGATTGTTTCGTTCATAGATGTACGCCTCCAGAGCATCACCGCGTTTTTTGGTAAACGGATAGTATATTTCGTGTGTGATATCCTCGACACTCAGCAGAAAATCCACCACGTTCTGCACAGTGACACTGCAATTTTCAACCGGGGTAATAACCAGCATCGCACCGTTTGCACCACGGCGTTCCTCATTCCAATAGTGGGCAAAGCAGGCATATTCCGAAAAAATGTCCAGAAAATTCTCATTTCCCACCCGACAGATCACCTTATCTGGATAGTTTTCCGCAATGTTGGCAACAAATATACCCACATTTTTCTCAGTCAGTGTTGAGCTCAGCCGCAGTCCCTTGCTTCGCAACCTTGACAACAGCTCGGCATCACCGCTCTTGCGATATACTGATAAATGTTCATCCAGATAAAAGATTGCACAGCCCAGCACCTCAAGGACTTCATCCCTGCGCATATAATAGTCGCTTAAATACGATAGACGAAATTTGTCAAAATCATTGACCCTCTCAAACACATGCATGTCCCGCGTGGATTCAGGCAGCGCCTTCATCCGCCGTGAGATGCCGTGCTCCGCCGATTGTTGCCATTCTTTGGCAAAAAATCGATATTCCTCAGGAATTTTGATATTTGCATCGTCGAGCAAGCTCTGTTTTATATGCTGTATATATCTGTCCCGATCTTCGGAAAACAAAAAACTTGTAAACATTCAATTTCCTCCACAGCAACATTGTCAGTCAATTAACACCTTTATACATAACTATACACTATGTGTAGATTTCTGTCAAGCCAAGACAAACTGTGATTTTCTATATCTGGAGATAATCTTTGCTTGTTATTTTGTAGTATCTTGACATATTTCAGATGTATGTTAATATGATAACATATTAATTAAATGATTTTACAAATTTTGTATAGTATTGTCTAGTTTTCGCTTGATCAATACACTTTTATACACCACAAAATGTAAGGAGATGAACATCCATGCTGGGCACAAGTCAGCAGAGCTCTCAAAGGCAGGGCCTTTCCATATCCCAGAGCACGATAGAAGCGTGCAGAATACTCTCAATGAGCATCGACGAGCTGCATTCCTATATTCAGGATGCGGCGACAGGAAATCCAATTATCTCCTTTGAAAGCATCCCCCAGCTCACGCCCTACGGAAAAGCGCTGGCCTTTCCGGATATAAAAGCCAGCAGCATAGATTTCGCATCCAATCTGGCAAGTGACAAAAATTTATTTGCTTCCAGCTCAGCATTCAAGGACCTGCTCTATTTGCAAATACCGCCTCGAAGCGGCGTCGGGCAGGAGAGAATTCTCCGCTACCTTATAAACAGTCTCGACAAAGATGGGTATTACAGAGATTCGACGCAGGATTCTGCACATATTTTGTCCTGTACAGAGGCAGACATTGACGAAGCTCTTGCAATTATTCAGCACATGGAGCCCCACGGAGTGGGCGCCCGTGATCTCAGGGAATGTCTGCTGCTTCAGCTTGAGCGCCGCCCAACCGGGGACGAGCTCCCGCTGATCATTGTGCGAGATCATTTTGAGCAGATGGTAAAAAACCAGATTATGCAGTTATCCAAAGCGCTTTGTACCACGCCCTCAAAGATACACGCAGCACTGGATACCATACAGGGGCTTGACTGCCGGCCCGCCGGAATATATTCAGATTCTACGGCAAGATACATTATCCCGGATGTGACCATCGGTAAGCACGAGGACGACTTCACCATACAGCTAAACCGCGACAACTCTTTGGGCGTTCATGTGGATAGCAGTTATGCTGACTCGCTGGGCTGCGGAAACGACAAGGACGCGATTGCCTGGCTTCAAGAAAAATCGCGCCAGGCATCAATGCTTCAGCTTTTCGTACAGAAGCGCAACTCAACGCTGCTGCTTGTATGCAGCCAGATTTTCGAGGCTCAAAAGCCTTTCTTCTTCAAGGGACCTGAATATCTTCGTCCATTGAAGCAAAAGGACATTGCCGACACACTTTCATGTCATGAGTCCACCGTTTTCAGGGCAGTTAAGGGAAAGTATCTCTCCTGTTCATGGGGCACCTTCCCGCTGACATATTTCTTTTCAAACACGCTGGAATGCGGGGACGGCTTTGATCCCTGCAACGCAAAGCAGATGATAAGAAGGCTTATAGACAGCGAGGATAAGCTGGCTCCAATCAGTGACGGTTCCATAGCGGAGAAGCTAAAAGAGCTCGGCATTCAAATTTCACGCAGAACCGTTGCAAAATACAGAAGCGAGGCGAGCATCCCAAACGCTGCGATGAGAAAAAAGTATACATAAAAAGAAGGACCGTCAGATGACGGTCCTTTTCTATGCAAAATAATTACAGCGGGCATCAGCCCTCAATCAGCTTTTTCAGAGCCGGGACAATCTTGTTGAGATCTCCTACAATACCGTAATCACAGGCCTTAAAGATAGGCGCTGACTCACTCTTGTCTATTGCGATGATGGTGCCGGACTTGTTTACGCCCACAACATGCTGAACCTGACCCGAAATGCCAATGGAGATATAACACTCGGGCTGAACAACCGCACCGGAAACTCCTATGTAGAGCTCTCTTGCCATCCATTTGCGCTCTTCACAGATGGGTCTGGTGCAGCCCATCTCGGCACCAATGGCCGCAGCAAGCCCCTCGCAGTCTGCCAGTGCCTGCTCGTTTGCCAGGCCTCTGCCGACGCCTACCACCCGCTTAGCCGCGCCCAGATTAACAGTAGTGCCGGTCTTTTCGCGCTTTCCAACCAGCTTTATCCGGCTGTCAGGCTGAGCATTCAGCTCAATAATCTCGCCCGCCGGCTTAGATTCCGACGCCGTAAATACGCCGGGGCCAACGCACACAACGGCAAGCCTGCCGCCCTCTTCCGTCTTGGTGGCGGCTCCGCCATACACGAGCTTGCTTGTGCTTGTTATTGAATTTTCGATCGAAATCTCTGCCGCGTCTGTCTGCACGGAGGTGCCGCAGGCAACGGCAATATGTGCCGCAAGCAGTCTGCCATCTCTGCCGGAATTGAGTATGACAAGTTCAGGATTTGCCTCCTGTACAAGCCTTTTCACCTCCGAGCCATAGGCCGCAAAGGTATTTTTACTGCCAAGCTCACCGAGATAGTATGCCCTGTCGGCGTTGAGCGCTGAATCCTTTTCACCGGCATAGACCAGAGTTACTGTTTCACCATACTGTGCCGCGCCGGACGTGAGCTCTGCAATTGCCGCTCCTGATGCAACAACCCAAACATTTTTAACTTTATTCATTTTTGCACCTCCTTACATAATCGCTCTGCGGATATTGTTGTAAAATTCCCGGATCTGCTCGTCACCGTCGCCCTTAATAACAACTCTCTTGCGATCCGCGCTTTCGGGAGCAAGCACGCTGACAGTCTTGACTCCGGATACGCTTTCCACATCAAGCTCATCGGGAGAAAAAATCTTGCTTGGCTTTTTGCCTGCGGCGAGAATGTCCTTCATGCTGGGAATTTTGGGAATGCAGATATCACTTGTGACGGAAACCACTGCCGGTAGTGCCAGCTCGATAATTTCAAGGCCGTCATCTGCACTGCGTTCTACGACAAGTCCTGCCCCGCAAGCGCTAATTGACGAGACAGCGTTCACGCAAGGCACCGCCATCAGCACGCCGAGCATGTTTCCGACTTGCTGGTTGTAAACGTCACCCGAGCCCTCACCGCAGATGACAAGGTCGGCGCCGCCAAGCTTATCTATGGCCGCCTTCAGCGCAGCGGCAATATTATAGCTATCAGCGTGATCAAGGCTCTCGTCCTTCACGGCATACATGGCCTCGGGCCCTCTGGATAGAATACCCTTTTTCATTTTTCCGCTTTCAACCCGCTCACCGCCGGCGGTCAACACGACAACGCTGCTGCCCTCAACAGACGCCGAAAGATTCATCGCAGCACCAACGGCATTGCAGTCATAGGGACTGATGACAAAGGATGCCTTGCTTTCATCTATGCTCTTGTCCTGATTTATGACCAGCTCGCTCTCATCCCGGACGATTTTAAAACACACGATAATTTTCACATTTTCACCTCTTGTATTATTTGATGCAGACGCCTCGCAACCTTTACATCCGCATAAAACAACTTAGCAAGCAGCATGCCAGAGGCTTTGCACTGCGCCGCCAGCCGGCGTATTTTGATACTTGTTAATTTACCGGGGCCGGGGCACAAATGAAAAAAGTCCTGCAATCTTGAGATTGCAGGACTTTTTTTGCAGCTCACATAAGCTTAAGCGTTCCATCGCTTGTTAGAAGCATCTCACCGAGTACGGGCGAGCCATCCTTGCCGCTTATGGCAAGGTAGAAATACCTGGTCACATTGCTCTCATCTAAAAATGATATCGCCCTTGACGGTACCAGCCCATGGAAGGTCTCCCAAAACACAAGAGGCTTTTCCGGTGTCAGTTCAGCCAGTGAATAGAGCAGCTCGCCCTCAGTAAATAGAAGCTCCTCATCATCCTGCACGAACTCAATTGCTATCAGCTTAAAATCTCTCGCCGTGGCGCTCGTCGTAATAAGCACCCGCTGGGAGTACTCATTTTCGGCCTGAGTAAATTCCTCAACCGAATCATATCTGCCCAAAATTTCCTCTGACGCGCTGTGAATGCTGACAGTAAGCTCGCCGCCCGCCGTAGCAGTCGGTGTCGGTGTCTCAAAAACAGGCTGAGTGGGGCTGGGCGTTTGGCCGGGCTTGACTTCAGTATTGCCGCAGGCGCCCATAAACAGGAGCACAAAGCTTATTATAGCCAATGCCGGTATCTTTGCTTTTTTCATGCTTATCTCCATTTCTGTGCTTTCAGTAGATTGTTTCCTACTCGTGAGACAAATATTCACCGCGTCTTGCGCTGTGCTTTGAAATAAGCGCTTCTCAAAACTCAAAAAACATGGCGGCACGCAGCGTGGACAATAAGCTATTGATAGCTAGCCGCTCAAATTAGCGGTAGGATGTGCGTTTCTCTTTCGATCTGCCGGCGCTGTAGCCCTTTCTCTTGAGCGGGCTTGCAAGCACGACGGTTTTCGTCCTCTTGCCGCAGATTTTGATGCCCTGCATGGACTCGAGCACCTGCTCGATGTATTCGGACGAAATTCCAATCACCGACTGATTCTGATTGACATCAATCTTTCCGAGCATTTTGCTGGAGATACCGCTGTACTCGGTTATGGCACCCACAAGATGGTTTGCGGTCGCACGGTTCGCCGTACCCACGTCGATGACCACATCCACATACGAGGACGCGGAGCGGGAGGATTTTTTCATGCCTCTCGCCGGCTCAACGCGCACGGAGCTGCGTGTGGGGGCGGTGAAAGCGACGATTTCAATCTTTTCCTTGGGGAACAGTCCCATAAGTGCGGCTGAGGCAATCTGCCCGGGGGTGTACCCTTCCGCAGTCAGCGTCTCCACCATGGACTCATACTCCGACGTGTCCTTGGCGAGGGCGATTCGCATCTGCTCAAGGTTTTTGGTTCTCAGCCTGCTGCTGAGATCCTCCTCGGTGGGAAGTCTGACCTCCTCAATCTTGCAATTAGCCTCCCTTGCATGACGCAGCAAGGCCGAAACCTGGCGGCGTCCACAGCACAGGGTGATGGCACAGCCGGATTTACCCGCTCTGCCTGTGCGTCCGATGCGGTGCACATACTCCTCGGTCTTCATGGGAATGTCGAAATTAAATACATAGTCGATGTCATTGACGTCAATTCCTCTGGCGGCAACGTCGGTTGCAACCAGAATGGCTACCTGACCCTGCTTGAAGCGATTCATGACCGAGGTGCGCTGTGCCTGCTTCAGATCACCGTGGATGCTCTCAGCTGCATGTCCGCCGCGGCTCAAAAACTCCGTCAGCTCATCAACCATGAGCTTGGTGTTGCAGAACACCAGCGTGCGCGTGGGCCGGTAATAGCTGAGCAGGAGCCTGAGAGATTCCTTCTTCTGCGAGGCGGGCACCTCGACGAGCCGCTGCTCTATATTCTCTATGGTGACTTGGTCTCTGTTAATTTCAATGAGCTGTGGATCGTTCTGAAACTGCTTCGTCAGCGCCTTAATTACCGGCGGAATTGTGGCAGAGAACAAAACGGTCTGACGCTCACTGGGTGTATCCTGAAGGATAGTCTCAATCTCCTCCTTGAAGCCCATCTTGAGCATCTCGTCGGCCTCATCCAGGATGAGCATTTTGAGGTTCGCCAGATTAAGTGAACCCCGACCCATGTGGTCAATAATTCGCCCCGGCGTACCTACTACTATATTGGCATGGCGCAGCTTTATAAACTGCTGGCGCATGTCTGCGCCACCGAAGACCTCCACCTGACGGATACCCGGTATGAAGCGAGACAGCTTCCGGATTTCATCTCCCGCCTGCATCGCCAGCTCACGCGTGGGACAAAGGATAAGCACCTGTATACTGGGCTTGTCCTCCTTCGTATCGATCGCTTCCAATGCGGGGATGGCAAAGGCAAGTGTTTTCCCCGTTCCTGTCTGAGAGCGTGCGATCACGTCCACTCCTGTGCGGATAAGGGGTATGGCGGCGGCTTGGATGGCCGTTGCCTCCGCAAAGCCCATCTCGCTTACGGCCTTCTCGATACGCGGGGATAGATCCAACTGGGAAAATAATGCAGTTTCTGTCATGTGGCTCCTCAATTCTTTTCAAAAATAAAAAACGGGGATGCTTTTCCCCGTTTTGACTCAATATTATACAGGTTGTCGAACCGAATTATTATATCATCTTATTGACGTGATTGTCAACCATTCTTTTATTATAGTCTGAAAAGCCCTATTTTAGCCTTAAAACTGACAAATTTACAATAAATGGCTCGAAATTCGACGAATATTCTCTTGCATTACCGGCATTCAATGCTATACTGTTAACCAGTTAATTATAAACAGGTTACTCAGTTGTATTGAGGTGATACGAAGCATGTATAAAGAGATCAAAAGTCGGTTTATGCAGGTGCTGTTTCGCTTTAGGAAAAGCGGTTTGGATTACGTGAAGATTTCGGATCTCAACATGACCGAGCTATATGTCATGAACAGTTTATCCGAAAACCTGTTCAACGACGGGAAAAATGTTGACTTGGCGGAGATTCAAAACCACACCTATATCACGAAGGCTGCAATATCGAAGATGTTCAGCTCCCTTGAAAAAAAGGGCTACGTGATCCGCGAGACGGACAAAGCCAACCGGCGCAAGATCACAGTTGAGCTCACGCCCTGTGGAAAACGGGCCGTCGAGGATGCCGCCGGAACTGCCGGCGAGATATTGGATATCGTCATATCCCGACTTGGCGAGGAAAAAACATACCAGCTCATCGCGCTTTTAAATGACTTGTCGGACGTCACCGATGAAGTAAGAGCAGAGTTGGGCG
The DNA here is from genome assembly GCA_964535405.1 of uncultured Oscillospiraceae bacterium. Taxonomy (GTDB): domain Bacteria; phylum Bacillota; class Clostridia; order Oscillospirales; family Oscillospiraceae; genus Scatomorpha. Next base: position 17,149 of record CAZHUG010000028.1, read on the forward strand.
CATAATATTATAGACATAACTCACGATACCGCTTATTGACGGTATGTGATTGAAAGAGGTTTATGGATGAACATATACGAACGGATCAAAGCGGTAAACGCGCAAAACATGGATAAGCCCGCACTCTCCATCGCAACGGAAGGAGATCCGGGCAGCAGCTATACATACTTTGCAATGTTTAGTCACATCGAAATTTTCGCAGACAGCCTGCTCACAGCCGGAGTCACAGCCGGAGACCGGATCGCAATCGTCGCAGAAAACTGCCCTGAGTGGCCCATTGCGTACCTGGCGCTTGCGAAGATACGCGCCACGTCGGTACTGATAGACGCGAGTCTTCCGGCGGCGGAAATTAAGCAGCTGGTTGACACGGCTGATGTTTCGCTGATTCTCACCACGCCGACGCTTGTTAAACGGCTCGATATGAATCCCAAACAGCCTTTGCTCAATGTTCTGGACATCGAGTCTGCCTTTGACGGCTTTGCAAGCCGCATCGACGACGACTACGAGCCTCTGATTTCCCGCGACGAGAGCATTGCCAATATAATTTATTCCTCGGGCACGACGCGCAGTGCCGCCGGCATCATGCACACGCACGATTCTATGCTCTGCTCGACCCAGATGTGCCTGGATCAGATAAATATGCGTGCGGACGAGCGCTTTCTGGGGATATTGCCCTGCAGTCACATTTACGGCATTATCACGACCCTGATTGCGCCGCTTCTGCTCGGTTCGGAAGTGCGCTACGTCGAGGCTCTGACAGCAGAGCTGATCCTCGCCACCTTTGCCGATTATAGGCCCACCATCTTCCCCGCTGTTCCGAAGATGCTCGATCTGTTCCGGACTCAAATCCTGCGAAAGATCGAGAGTGACAAGAAAACCAAGCTGCTTTTCAACACCTTCTTCCCTGTCTGCTGCTTCCTCAAACGGAAGTTTGGCATAGATCTCGGAAAGAAGCTGTTCAAGGACATCGGAAACGGCTTTGGCGGCGCGCTGGACATTATCTGCTCTGCGGGTGCGCCTCTGGATAAGGAGACGGCTGAGTTTTACTACGGCTGCGGCATCACCCTGCTCATCACCTATGGCGCAACGGAGACAAACATCCCGACCATAGGCAACCTGCGCCATAACCTCACCAACGACACCTGCGGCACACCTTACCCCGACGTCGAGGTGAAGGTCAATGACTCGGGAGAAATTATTATAAGATCTCCCTATATGATGAAGGGCTACTTCGGGGACGAGGAGGCTACCGCAAACGCCTTTGAGGACGGCTGGTTCCTGACCGGCGACCTCGGCTTCGTTGACGAAACCGGCCGCTATCGTGTCACCGGAAGAAGCAAGGACAACCTGGTTCTCTCCACCGGAAAAAAGGTCACTCCCGACGATATTGAGGCTCAATACGGGGCAATCCCCGGAGCTGCGGAATTTGTGGTCTGCGGAGTCCCCTGCGCCACCGGCAGCGGCGACGAGGCGCACGCCTTTGTCGTGCTCGAGCCAAACGGCAGCCGCGAAGCCGTCACAAGGGCGCTAAGAGAAATCGGCGAGAGTCTCTCCTCCAGCATGAAGATTATGCAGACCCATTTTGTGGATTCAATTCCCCGGACCTCACTGCAGAAGCCCAAGCGCTACTTGCTCAAGAGGTCCCTGACCGAAACCTCGCCCGCGTCGCCTGTCGGTGAAGAGACTGAGCCCGTGAATGTTGAGGAGAGGATCATCTCCCTTATTTCCTCCCTGTCAAAGACCGACAAAAGCCTGCTGTCCGGTCAGACCAGGCCGTTTTCCCAGCTTGGCATCGACTCACTGAGCGCAATCGAGCTTGTTTTGCAGCTCGAGGATGTTTTTAATGTCCGTTTCGACGATACTCTGCCGAGGGAAATAAGCATCGTGGAGATCTGCCGCATCGTCGAACACAAGAAGGGGCAGAGCGCGCCCGTCAGCGAAACAAAAGGCGGTGTTTTGAGCTATCCCATGAACAAGCTCATGTCAGACTATCAGCTGTTCCGGAATTTTTGCAGATTTGCAAGATTGTTCTACAAAATATCTGTCAAGGGCGAGAGCAAAATTCCGTCGGACAGCGGATATATCATCTGCGCCAATCACTTGTCCAATTTCGACTATCTCTGGCTGTGCATAAACTTTGAGAAGGATCGCTTCAACAAGTTCTGCTGCATGGCAAAGAAGGAGCTTTTTAACGGCTCCTTCCTCAGCAACCGGCTCGCCAGGGTCTGCGGCATGATACCAGTTGACCGCGGAAATGTAAACTCGGGCCTGATGGCGCGCTGCAAGGATATGCTGCATGAAAAGTGGGGACTTTTAATTTACCCGGAGGGCACGCGAAGCAACGACGGCAATCTCGGAACTCTCAAAAACGGAGCCGCCCAGCTAGCGCTCGACAGCAACGTGCCGATCGTTCCAGCTTTTATAAAGGGCGCACGCGAAATCTACCCGAAGGAGAAAAAGCTGCCACGCCTGTTTAACTTCAGCAAAATGGAGCGCTACCCCGTCGTGGTCGTATACGGCGAGCCCATCTATCCGCGAAACCTGAGCGTGGAACAGCTCACGAAGCTGGTGGAGGAGTCAATGCTGTCTCTCTCCTACGCTAAATAAAAAGCATAAATAAAAAAGTCCGGGCCTCACTTAACGGGGCCCGGACTTTTATTATTTTCACTTAGAGCTTCGACTCCCATTCCGGCAGCTTGAAGCCGACCAGGACGAAGTCATCGCCGACCAGGATCGGGCGCTTCACCAGCATTCCGTCGGTCGACAACAGTTCAAACTGTTCATCCTCGCTCATTCCCGGCAGTTTTTTCGCAAGCTCAAGGGACTTGTACACAAGGCCGCTGGTGTTGAAAAAACGCTTGAGAGGCAGGCCGCTCTTCTCATGCCACGCACGCAGCTCCGACTCTGTCGGGTTTTCCAGTTTAATGTCTCGGACAATTGCGTCTATGCCCTTCTGGGCCAGATACGCCTGCGCCTTCTTGCAGGTCGAGCATTTTGGGTAACAGACAAACAGCATACTTGTCCCCTCCTTATTTTTCCTCAGTATAGCAACAGCAGGCACAGAAAACAAGCGGCCCCGGCAAAATTTTGCCGGGGCTGCTTGGCCGAGTTGATATCTATGGCTTACTGCGCATCTTCTGAGCACAGTTTGTTGGCAAACTCCCTGGCGTGCTGCTCCTTTTCCTCATCCATGAACGAGGTCTTATATCCCAGATGCCGCTCTGCAAACATTCCACGATATGTGAGACCCGAGTGCTTGCAGTAACGAAGCATGCCGGCTTCCCAAAGATCCGCGCCCTTTTCGGGTCTGTACCCGCAGGTCACGATCAGTGCAAGCTGCTTGCCCGCCCAAATTGCAGGGCCTTTTTCCGCACCGTAGAATTTGTTCATTCCATACATCAGGCGGTCGATTGCGGCTTTCATAGGCGTGGTGCAATACCAGGAATATATTGGTGTTGCGAGCACAATAAGGTCGCTTGCCATGACGCCGTCAAACACTTCCTGCATATCGTCCTTCTGGACACAGCCAAAAATTGTCCAATCTTTCTGACACGCGCGGCATGCCATGCACGGCTTTATTTCCTTGTCATGCAGCGATATCAGATTTACAGTATGGCCATTTCCCTCCATCTGAGCAATGAAGGGCCCCAGCAGCGCGGCTGTGTTTCCGTTTGGGCGCGGGCTGCCCGCCAAGATGCATACATTCATTTTTTCTTTCTCCCTCAAGTAATAAATTTAATTTTATATTTGCGCAGCGCACCGGTCTTGTCTCATTTATTTGCCTGTGTAGACTGCTTTTCTCTTCTCCAAAAAGGCAGTGATGCCCTCTTTAAAATCATCGCTCTTGCTGCACTCGTCCAGGCACTCAGACTCCAAGGCGAGATATTCCGCAAAGCCTGCATACATGCTGGCATTCATCATCTTCTTGAGTCTGGCAAACACCATGCTGGGTCCGGCAGCATATTTTGCCGCCAGCTCGTTTGCACGGGTCTCAAGCTCCTCAACAGGACAGACATAGGACACCATGCCCAGAGAAAGTGCCTCCTGTGCGCCCACGGGACGCCCGGTTGACATCAGCTCGAAAGCACGAATAGGGCCAACGATGCGAGGCAACGTGAACACACCACCTGTGTCAGGTGCAAGTCCAATGTTTACAAAGGCCTCAATAAATTTGGCGTTGTCGGCTGCGATAACAACGTCGCACGCCAAAGCCAGATTGCAGCCGCCGCCCGCAGCCGCACTATGTACCGCGCAAATAACCGGCACAGGCAGATTGCGGATTGCAGTGATGACCTCCCCAACCTTAGAGACCAGAGGTCCAAGACCAAAACCGGGCTTTTCAGACTCCTCCTTGAAAAAGCGGATGTCTCCGCCGCCACAGAAAGCCTTACCTGCACCCTTGAGGATAACAGCCTTGACGCCGCTGCCCGCCGCACACTTATTGAGTGCGTCGAGGATATCCTCCATTGACTCGAAATTCATCGGGTTGAGTGTCTTGGGCTGATTCATAACGATTGTCGCGACATTGTTCTCAACTGAAAACAGAATTGTCTTGTACTCCATGCTATAACCATTCCTTTCTGCAACGTCACGTAGCGTTGCGCTGTTGTGTTTCAGACTTACTATAATTATCGAACATTATTGTTAAATTAGCAACAATTAATCGTGCTGACAATCCGTCATATCTTGCTTTTTTGAAAAAATGACCAACGCTTATATACAAGTCTTTTCCATCACGGTTGCCTCGCAAAATACATATAGTGCTTCAAGAGGAGTTGTTGTTTTTATGAGAATTAAGCAATACGATCGTGAGGCAGCCGTTGCCTATGCACATAAATGGGCGTTTTCACGCAATCCGCGATTTTATGATTTTGAGAACCTCGGCGGCGATTGCACAAACTTTGCCTCGCAGGTTCTGTACGCAGGCGGTGCCGTGATGAACAGCAGGCCGACAGTCGGCTGGTATTACTATAACCTTAATAATCGTGCGCCCGCATGGACGGGCGTTGAATATCTCCATCGTTTTCTGGTCAATAACCGCGGGATCGGCCCCCTGGCGCAGGAGGTCGATATGTCCCTTATAAAGCCTGGCGATATTGTCCAACTATCCATGGATGGCGTCACATTCACCCACTCGCCTGTCGTCGTTTCCGTCGGCGCAGCGCCCTCTGCCTCGAACATACTTGTCGCCGCACATACCTTTGACACCGACATGCGACCACTGAACACCTACATGCACCCGTACAGACGCTACCTGCACATCACGCATGTAAACATCCAATAGCCGCAGCTGTAACAATTGCCGGTGCCGGGGCATATCATGATAGCAGTGTGTCATTCAATTGAACACTAGCGAGGGCTTAAAACCGCCACCGTTACGGCCCGCGGCTTTCCGACCAGCCGTGACGTCGAGGTGAGGTGTATTAAGTTCTATCTGCCGGATGGTCTCAATCTATCCCGCGATGGTTAACCCCTTAAAAATGCGGCAGGCACCTCTTAACCGGTGTCTGCCGCCACTGTGGTTTTAAAGCTCGTTCACCGGAGGCAAACAGCTATTATTTTTGCACACATAGAATGTCGTCCTGTCATCTTTCAGCGGATATTCCGCAGTTGGAATCTCAAAAACGCTGACGACAGCGCTCTCCGGCAGCCTAAAAACTAAGCCTTGCAGATCTTTTTTATTCTTCAGCACAACAGTTATCTTCTCCGGCGGGTCCCTATAGTCCGAGAGCGCCGTCATGAACATGGCATAGCCTGCCGGATAGCGCTTCGCCTCGCCGGACATGAACGCGAGCTGCCGCTCAGCCAGCGCCGCATAGCTCTCGTCATACGTCAGGTAATAAAGGCGGACAAGCACATATGCCATCATTGAGTTTCCGCTCGGGATTGCACCGTCATAGCTCTCTTTGGGTCTTACTATAAGCTGCTCATTTTCCCGTCCATATAGAAAAAAGCCCGCAGCGTCCTCATCTGCAAAGTCTGAAACCGCCTTGTGGCAGAAGCTCTCGGCCTTCCGAAGATAGCTCTTATCCAAAGTCGCAGAATACAGGGAAATCAGCGCAAAGCTATAGAAGGCGTAGTCATCGAGAAAGCCCTTTTCGCTGCGTCTGCCGTCTCGGTAGCTCACATACAGGCAGCCGTCCTCAAAGAGCTCATCCTCGATAAACTGCTGAGCTTTTATCGCCGCCTCAAGGTACTCGGCATTCTCGCTTATCCGATAGAGCTGACACATCGCGGCTATCATCAGGCTGTTCCAAGAGCACAGGATTTTGTCGTCCAGATGCAGGCTCGTCCTGCTCCTGCGGTAGTCGTAAACAGCTGGCAGGCAGGCATTAAACCCATCGTTTACGCCCTTGTTTCTAAGAAGATTCGGGATGCTCCGCCCCTCAAAGTTTCCCTTTCGCGTGATGTCATAGTACTCATTGAAGGCCCGGCCGGTCTCCTCGCCGAGAATGCTGATGATCTCCTGCGGCTCAAACACGTAATATTTGCCCTCAACACCGTCGCTGTCGGCATCTTGGGCGCTGTAAAAGCCGCCGTTTGGCGCGCGCATCTCCCGGAGTATATAGCTTGCGGTTTTCTCGGCAACGTCACGATAGAAGCTCTCCCTCGTGACTGTATACGCCTTGCAGTAGGCAAGAACCAACAATGCGTTGTCGTATAGCATCTTCTCAAAATGCGGCGCGAGGTAATATCTGTCCGTGGAGTAGCGGCAAAAGCCGTAGCCGATGTGGTCGAAAATGCCGCCGCGATATAGCTGCTGCAGGGTAGTTTCCGCCATCCTGAGCGACTTCTTGTCCCCGCACTTCTCATAATGTGTGAGCAAGAAAATGAGGTTGTGCGGTGTGGGAAACTTCGGCGCATTGCCAAAGCCGCCAAACTGCTCGTCGAAGCTGTGTTTAAACAGCTCTGCCGCAGTCTCGACCAGCTCCTCATCGAGCTTTGCCGCAGCTGTCTTTTGCCCTGCGAGGGCCGCGACGACCTGATCGGCAGATTCGAGCAGCGCCCCTCTGTCAAACTGCCATTTTTCTCTGATTGTAGTCAGCAGCTCACGCATGCCGATTGAGCCGCGGCGAGAGGTTTTCGGGAAATACGTCCCGGCAAAAAACGGCTTTTGCTCCGCTGTCATGAAAATGCTCGTGGGCCAGCCTCCGCTTCCGGTGAAGGCCATGCAGACCGACATATAGATGCTGTCGATATCCGGGCGCTCCTCCTTATCCACCTTGATCGAGACAAAGTGCTCGTTTAGAATATTTGCAAGCCCTTCATCCTCAAAACTCTCGTGTGCCATCACATGACACCAGTGGCAGGTGCTGTAGCCGATGCTCAGAAAAACTGGCTTGTCCTCTGCCTTGGCCTTTGCGAAGGCCTCGTCACACCAGGGATACCAGTCCACAGGATTCTCGGCATGCTGGATGAGATAAGGGCTGGATTGATCTTTTAGTCGATTGCTCAATTGTGCACCCTCTCTTTCTGAACTTAGTTGAATATTGTCATCATCACTTAGTATGCAAAAATTTGCCGCGCTTATTTATAAAAAGAGGAGAGACAGTATAATCTGTCGCTCCTCACTAAAAACACCTCTATTTTTCGACCATTGCCGGGCCTGTGCGCCAATCACTGTTGCCGCGTCGCCCCTGTATCGCAGGGCAGCCCAAAACGTACAGATCGCGCGCGTATGCGCCCAGCTCGTACACTGCCAGAGCCTCTTTAGAGAGGCTCCTGACTGTCGCAGGCTTTGTTATAACAGGGATTCTCGTCTTGTTCGATATATCGCGCAGCAGTTCCCGTCCCCTGCCGGTGGCGGCGAGCAATCTGGCATAGGGCGGCGTGCCCTCAGCCGCTCCGTCAGTTACGCGCAGGCAGGCGCACATGCACATTCTGCGGATTCTGGACAGCGCATAGCGCTTCGACTTGGACGCCGAGAGCACCCCGTCCCAGGTCGCCTCCTCGCGCACAGCGGCACGGATGCGGTTGCCCAGTCCCTCCGAGGCATCAGGCAGACGGTTAAACTCGCCGTCGAGCAGCATACGCAGACGCGACAGGAGCATAGGTTCGAGTGTGTCCATGAGTATTGGACCGCGGCCAAGCTCGTTCTCGCGTCGGAAAACCTCAACCGCAGCCTCCGGCATGTAGGGGCTAAACTCGTTTTTCTTGCCTATTCTTGCCCGAATTTCAGAGGCGGAACGGATATTCCCCTCTCCCTCGCCGTCGTGTGCGGCCCCCGTGCGCCGGACCGTCATCACGTCCATCTCAATGCGCTGGTCATAAAGCGCCTTTATATATTCCACTGCCAAAATATTATTCGGACTCTCAAGCAGAGCCGCACCCTCGCCTATCATGCCGCCAAGCGCACGCTGGCGCGCCGCTGCAAAGGATATTCCCTCGCCCAGCTCCCTTTTTATCTCCATACCCAGAGACGGCTCAAGCAGCGCGCGGGCAAGCTCCTCCAGCGGCTCAATGCTCCCGCACTCACTGCCGAAGGACAGGCAGTCGATGACGCCGAGAGCCCCGAGCAGGCCGACTGAGCCTCGCGCAAAGCCCTCTGCCGACGAGATCGCCCAGGGCAGCGGCAACTCGAAAACCAGGTCAACGCCGCATTTTGCTGCGGCCTCGGCTCTGGCAAATTTGGAATAGATTGCCGCCTCGCCCCGCTGCACGAAATCTCCCGACATGCAGCAGACAATGGCAGTATCCTCACCCAGGGCTCTGCGCGTGTGCTCTATCTGCAGCAAATGTCCGTTGTGGAATGGGTTATACTCAGCTATTATTCCTGCTGCCTTCATATAATCGTCCTTTCTTCGTGAAAAATCATATTCTCTCTTGCCTTTTCTCACAATTGCGGATAAAATGTTCCTTTAGATGTACTTATATTACATTCCTCAATAACATTTTACAATAGGAAGGACACGGAAAATGAAAGTTTTAGTCATCAACGCTGGCAGCTCATCACTCAAGTATCAGTTAATCGATATGGAGACCAAGACCCTCCTGGCCAAGGGGCTGGCAGATAGAATTGGTGTCGATGGACATCTCAAGCACAGCCCTCTTGTCGGCGGCAAGCCGGTATATAACGAAGATCTCTCCTTTCCCAGCCACGCCGAGGCCATTTCCCATGTTATCGAAAAGCTGACCAGCGCTGAGTACGGCGTTGTCTCAAGCATGAATGAAATTGACGCTGTCGGTCACCGCGTTGTCCATGGCGGCGAGAAGTTTGCATCCTCCGTCCTCATCACAGACGAGGTCATGAAGGCACTTGAGGACTGCACACCCTTTGCTCCTCTGCATAACCCCGCCAACATCACCGGCATCAACGCCTGCCGCAAGGTCATGGGCAAGGATGTTCCTATGGTCGGCGTGTTTGACACCGCGTTCCATCAGACCATGCCAGCTAAGGCTTTCAGCTATGCCATTCCCTATAACTACTATACCGAGGACGGCATCCGCCGCTATGGCTTCCACGGCACCAGCCACCGCTATGTCTCAGAGCGTGCAGCCGAGATGCTGGGCCGCCCAATAGAGGAGCTCAAGCTCATCTCCTGCCACATGGGCAACGGTTCCTCCATCTGCGCAATCGAGGGCGGCAAGAGCATCGACACCTCCATGGGCTTCACGCCCCTGGTCGGTCTGCCGATGGGCACCCGCTGCGGAGATCTTGACCCGGGCATCATGCAGTTTCTCATGAACAAATACGGCTACAGCATTGATGACATGCTGAGCATTCTCAACAAAAAGTCCGGTGTCCTCGGCATCTCCGGCGTATCCAGCGACTTCCGCGACATTGAAAAAGCCGCGGACGAGGGCAACGAGCGCGCCCGTCTCGCACTTTCCGTGTTTGATTACTCCGTCGCCAAGGTCGTCGGCAGCTATGCTGCAGCCATGAACGGCGTTGACGCCATCATATTCACCGCCGGTGTGGGCGAAAATGGCTCCGGCACCCGTGCCGGCATAGCAGAGTATCTCGGCTACCTCGGCTGCTCGCTTGACGCGGACGCCAACGCTAAACGCGGCGAGGATATCGTAATTTCTACCGCAGACTCCAAGGTCAAACTGCTCGTGATCCCCACCAACGAGGAGCTCGTAATTGCGCTTGATACCGCCCAGATCGTCTCTATAAAGTAATTTTGTTTTACAGATATTCACAGATATCCCCCGGAGCTGACGCTCCGGGGGATATCTTATTTTATATTTACTTTTGGACTATAAAGCGCTCAGTCGCACACATTATTATCAATATAATACCGAGATATTGTTGTTGACATGCTGTTTTGGGCGTGGTATCATATTAAAGCCGCGTCGAAAGGGCTCAAAAAAGTGGGTTCGCCCCGCCCTGAGAGCGAGTCTCTGACAGAGAGGAATGAAAAGAAGAATGAAGCATGCAATCATCGTGACCGGCGGTAAGCAGTACCGCGTTGCCGAGGGTGATGTTATCTACATCGAGAAGCTCGAGGCCGAGGCTGGCTCCACCGTCAAGTTTGATCACGTTCTCGCCGTTATCGACGAGGAAAACACCGTTTTCGGTGCTCCTGTTGTCGAGGGTGCAGTCGTTACCGCCAACGTCGTTAAGAGCGGCCGCGGTAAGAAAATTCGCGTTTATAAGATGAAGCCGAAAAAGGGCTATCAGCGTACTCAGGGCCACAGACAGCCCTATACAAAGGTCCAGATAGAGACCATAGCTTAAGAAGTTCCGCACAATGACATTGGAGGTGTAACACACATGGCACATAAAAAAGGAGTTGGCTCTACTCGTAACGGTCGCGATAGCGAGTCCAAGCGTCTAGGCGCCAAGAGAGCCGACGGGCAGTTCGTTCTGGCCGGCAACATCCTCGTCAGACAGCGCGGAACCAAAATCCACCCTGGCAACAATGTGGGCAAGGGTAAGGACGACACTCTGTTTTCCCTCGTGGACGGCACAGTGAGGTTCGAGCGTAAGGGCAAGGATCGTAAGCAGGTTTCAGTTTACGAGCTTAACCAGTAAGGAAATAGCGACGGGCGCTTTTTTATCGCGCCCGCCGTTTTTTTTGGACATAATGGTAATAATAGATTAGGTGGTAATATGGCTTCAGCTTTTGTTGATAAAGTAACTATATCTGTCCGTTCCGGTAACGGAGGGAACGGCGCAGTGTCCTTTCACCGCGAAAAATACGTGGCAGCCGGCGGTCCGGACGGTGGCGACGGCGGACGCGGTGGGGATATAATTTTCTCCGTGGATAATCACATGTCCACACTCATGGATTTCCGCTACAAGCGCAAATTTGTCGCCGAAAACGGCGTGGGCGGCCAGGGTAAGCGTTGCTCCGGCAAGGACGGAAAGAATATCGTGCTGCGCGTGCCTCAGGGCACGCTTCTTCGCGATTCCGACACCGGCGCCATCATGCACGACATGTCTTCCGGTGAGGACTACGTCGCCTGCAGAGGCGGGCGCGGCGGCTGGGGTAACAAGCATTTTGCAACCCCGACACGTCAGGTTCCGCGTTTCGCGAAGCCCGGGCTGCCCGGTGAGACTCACAGCATAACCCTTGAGCTCAAGCTGCTGGCTGATGTGGGTCTGGTCGGTTTCCCGAACGTGGGCAAGTCCACGCTGCTATCCGTAGTTTCCAAGGCGCATCCTAAAATTGCAAACTACCACTTCACAACACTGTTTCCGAACCTCGGCGTTGTCTATGTGGATGACGGTGTATCCTTTGTTCTGGCAGATATCCCGGGCATAATCGAGGGCGCAAGTGAGGGCGCCGGCCTCGGTCACGACTTTCTGCGGCACATCGACCGTTGCCGCCTGCTCATCCATCTTGTGGATGTTTCCGGTAGTGAGGGCCGCGATCCGATAGAGGATTTCGACACGATTAACGCGGAGCTTGAGCAGTATAACCCGGAACTCGCCACAAGGCCTCAGCTCGTCGCCGCAAACAAGTGCGACCTTTTGGGTGAGGACCGCGAGGGTCTGGAGCGTCTGCGTGAGCACGTAACCGCCAAGGGCTACGATTTTTTTGAGCTGTCCGCCGCGTCCACCATGGGCTCTCGCGAGATCATGAAGGCTGCCGCCGGCAAGCTTGCACACCTGCCGCCTGTCATGGTCTACGAACCTGACTACGTCCGTCCGGAGCCCGAGCTCGGCTCGGCAGAGGATGTGACCATCGTCAACGAGGATGATCACTGGTATATCGAGGGCAAGTGGCTCACAAGGCTCGTTGCCTCGGTAAACTTCAGTGATTATGAAAGCCGTA
>CAZHUG010000029.1:0-8194 GCA_964535405.1 uncultured Oscillospiraceae bacterium
TGTCCGCCTGACCGTCATCAGCGCCTCCGTGTTGGGTGATGAGACGATAGCGTCAAACCCGGCGGATCGCTGCTACCACTGCAAAAAGAAGATCTTCACCGCTCTTATGGAGCGCGCCGTGGCAGACGGCTATGCTGTGGTGATCGACGGCACAAACGCTTCAGACGACTCGTCGGATAGACCTGGGATGCGCGCGCTCAGGCAGCTCGGAGTTCTCTCCCCGCTGCGCGATTGCGGCATAACGAAGGCAGAGCTGCGCAAAAGAAGCGCCGAGGCCGGACTCTTCACCCACGACAAGCCCTCATACGCCTGCCTCGCCACGCGCATACCCACAGGCGCGGTGATAAGAGCAGAGCAGCTCTCTGAGGTGGAGTCTGCGGAGGATGACCTGTTTCAAATGGGCTTTTCGGACCTGCGCGTGCGCGTGGACGGTGACACGGCGAGGCTGGAGCTGCCGGCAGCGCAAATGTCCGAAGCAATAGAAAAGCGCGCTCAGATATGCTTTGCGCTCGGGAAATACTTCAGACATGTTGTTCTGGATTTGGAGGGAAGATGAATGAAAAAAAAAGACACTCTCGATATCCTGAGGGCTGTGAAATCCGGGGAATTGTCGCCGGAGGACGCGCTGACGAGGCTCAAGATGGAGCCTTTCGAGGACATTGGCTTTGCGAAGGTTGATCACCATCGGGAACTGCGCCAGGGCGTGGCGGAGGTCATTTACGGCGCCGGCAAGACGCCTGAGCATATTGGAAAGATAATCGGCTCTCTGCTGGGAAGCGGACAGAGCGCTGTTTTAACCACGCGCATGTCGCCCGAGGCGGCAGAGCATGTGCAAGGGCTTTATAAGCTCAGCTATGATCCAATTTCGAAGGTCGGAATCGTCGGCGACGTGCCCGAGCCGGACGGAATCGGCAATATTGTCGTAGCGACAGGCGGCACGACTGATATCCCTGTTGCGGAGGAGGCGGCGCTGACGGCGCAGTATCTCGGCAATACTGTCACGCGGCTGTACGATGTGGGTGTGTCCGGAATACATCGACTGCTCGAACATGCGGAGGAAATCATGACAGCACGCGTAATTGTCGCCGTTGCTGGCATGGAGGGCGCGTTGCCAAGCGTTATCGGCGGCCTTGCGGACTGTCCTGTGATCGCAGTGCCGACGAGCGTCGGCTACGGCGCGTCTTTTGGCGGCGTTGCGGCGCTTCTTGCGATGCTCAACTCCTGCGCCAGCGGCATGAGCGTTGTGAATATAGATAACGGCTTTGGCGCGGGTTATCTCGCCAGCATGATAAACCATCTGGAGGGCAAATGATGAGGACGCTGTACCTTGATTGCGGCATGGGCGCGTCCGGCGACATGCTGATGGCCGCGCTTGCGGAGCTTTCCGGTGATGCGGGAGGCTTTATAGAGCGGCTGAACGCCCTGAATATTCACGGAGTCCACGCCGAGCTTGAGCGCTGCGAAAAATGCGGCATCCTCGGCAGTCATATAACTGTCCGTATAAACGGAGTTGATGAGGAGCATTTGCATGACGACGGCGATTGTCACCAGCATCATCACCATCATCATGGCTCGGGACTTAACGATATATATGCGATTATTGACGGCCTGGCGGTCTCTGAAGCTGTCCGAAAAAACGCCAAATCAGTGTATGAGCTCATAGCGACGGCGGAGTCTGAGGTACACGGCAGGCCGGTTCATCAACTGCATTTTCATGAGGTCGGCGCGATGGACGCCGTGGCGGACATTGTTGGAGCGTGCATGCTTATGGAGGAGCTCGCGCCGGAGCGTGTGCTCGCTTCCCGGGTGCATGTAGGCTCGGGTCAGGTGAGGTGCGCGCACGGCATTCTGCCCGTTCCCGCCCCCGCGACAGCGCTTATATTGAAGGGCGTGCCGATCTATGGAGGAGAGATTCGCTCGGAGCTGTGCACGCCGACAGGCGCGGCGCTTTTAAAGCATTTTGTGCAGAGCTTCGGCCCGATGCCGCCAATTACTGTGGAGAGCATCGGTTACGGCATGGGCAGCCGCGATTTTGAGGCTGCAAACTGCCTGCGCGCTTTTCTTGGCACCAGCGCCAAGGCGGCGGAGACCGTGAGCGAGATATCCTGCAATCTCGACGATATAACGGCGGAGGAGCTGGGCTTTGTTCTGGAGCTTTTGCTCGATGCCGGTGCGCTTGACGTGTATACAATCCCGATCGGCATGAAAAAAAGCCGCCCGGGCACTCTTCTGTGTTGTATGTGCAGGCAGAGCGACACGCAGGACATGACAGAGCTGATCTTGCGGCATACGCCCACGCTGGGCGTAAGAATAAATCATTCCGAGCGCCGCACGCTGGAGCGCGAGGTCGAAACTGTACACACGGAGCTCGGCTCAGTGCGTGTGAAGCGCGCCTGTGGTATGGGCATTGAAAAATGCAAGGCCGAGTATGAGGATCTGGCCCGCATCGCACGTGAGAATGGCCTGACTCTCGACGAGGTCAGGCAGACACTCGATATGTAATTAAAGGCCTGCGTATACTAAGCAGTATATGCAGGCCCTTTTCTTATTTTTTTGCGAGCCCCAGCAGCATAATCTCTTTCTTCGTTGCGGCAGTGAGCGCGGGAAAGTCAATGTGCGGATGATACAGCTCCTCAAGCTTGTCGTGAAGCGCCTTTGCAGCGGCGAGAGTCGCGATGGCGTTTTCGCTAAGCTCATTTGCAAGTTTCGCATCCGCTCGCAGTTCCGGCCTGAGCTCACGCATGCGCGCGGCATCCACGAGCCCATCCAGCCGCAGACGGCGGTAGGGCTTGAACGGAAGCTCAAACTCGTGACCATCGGCAAAATAGCCGAGGGAGAGTGAGGGAATAAAAAGCGCCTCAAGCTTATCAGGCGCCGATGATCTGGGGCAGGCGATGACATCGACACCGCGCTCAACAGCCATCTGCAAAAGCTGCTGCAGGAACACGTCGGCAAGGCCCAGGCGGTCTTCAAGCACATAGATGCGCTCGCAGAGACTGCACATAGTCTCGTGCAGCAGAACCCTGCCCTTGCAGCTGCAGGCGCTCACAAAACGACGGGTGACATGCCCGGGGGTGCCTCCTCGCCTTGCGCGCGGCAGCTCACGCTGGCCTGTGCTCACGGCGCGATGCCTGGCGGCATCGATATTCTCCGGCAGAAGATATGAGCCCTGACGCGCCGGTGCGGCCTTCTGCGCCGCAGCGAGATAGCTGTAGGCGCGGTCGTAGAGCCCGCGGTATTCGCGTGTCACAGACTCAAGCTGCCCACGAAGCGACTTTGCCGCATCGGTGTCGCAGAATTGGCCCAGATTTAGATAGTCACCGCTTGCGCCGAAGAATTTCGGATCCATGATGTGCGGTGAGGTTCCGTCGGCGTAGCCGATGCCAAGTGCGGGGATGTAAACCCCGTCGAGTGAATCGGGGTCGCCGGAACAGAGAATATATTCAACGTCATGCCCTGCCGCCTGTGCAGCGGAGCCCATTTTTTTCATAAAGCCCGACTTGCCGCCGCCGGGACCGCCCTTGATTACACGAAGAAAATCGTGCTCACCGGCTGCAAAGCCGTCGTAGATCGAGTAAAACCCGTCCGCAGTGTTTGCGCCGAGAAACCATTGTGTTACAAGCTTTTTTTCCATATTTAAAACCTCGCTATTTCAATTTAGTATACTTTATGCAGCGACGGTGCAGATTGACAATGTGGGTTTTGCGGGATATAATCCGGCAGGAGAGGTGAAAAAAATGTATAAGTTAGTTTTATTTGATTTCGACGGCACGGTGTTTGATACTGGCGAGGGTGTTATGAAATGTGCCCAGTACGCGGCACAGGCCTTTGGATATGATGAGCCTGATTATAAAATGCTGCGCGGCTTTGTCGGTCCGCCGCTTTAGCGCTCGTTTATGACTCGATATAATGTCGACGAGGAAACCGGGACCGCCATGATCGCGAAATACCGCGAGCGCTACAGTGACGTGGGGCTGAGCGAATGTGAGCTGTATCCCGGTGTTGTCGAGCTTGTAGGAAAACTCCGCGCCGCCGGCAAGACAGTCGCCGTTGCAACCGGCAAGCCCACGGTCTACACTCGCAATATACTCGAGGCAAACGGACTTGGAGAGCTGTTTGACGATGTGCTCGGCTGTGAGCTTGACGGCACACGCTCACAGAAGTGGGAGGTCATCGACGTGCTGCTCGGCAGGTACGGGCGCGAGGGCGTCGTTATGATCGGTGACCGCGATAACGATGTGCTCGGTGCTAAGACCTGCAAGGTACCCTGCATCGGCGTCACCTGGGGCTATGCCGAGCCGGACGAGCTTATGAATGCAGGTGCGATGTGTCTCGTAGATACCGCTGAAGAGCTGGAAAATATCCTGTTGGGATAATATATCACTTGACTCTATCCATATAAGATATTATAATATCTTATATGGATAGAGTCATTTTACATTCAGATATCAATGCCTGCTTTGCCAATGTGGAGCTGCTTTTTAATCCTGAGCTGTGTGGAAAACCTGTAGCCGTGGGAGGGGACGAGGAAAAACGGCACGGGATAATCCTCTCTAAGACCGAGGAAGCCAAAAAAGCCGGGGTAAAGACAGCTATGACGCTCTGGCAGGCGCGGCAGTGCTGTCCTGAGCTCATAGTAGTGCCGCCTAACTTTGACAGGTATCTCTACTTTGCCCGGGAGGTTTCGTCTATATACGCGGATTATACCGACAAGCGCGAGCCCTTCGGCATAGACGAGAGCTGGCTTGACCTGACCGGCTGCGTGGCTGTGCGCGACGGTCTGTCTGCTGCAAAGGAGATAAGCGCGCGCGTTAAAAATGAGCTTGGTCTAACGGTGAGCATCGGCGTGTCCTGGAACAAGGTCTTTGCAAAGCTGGGCTCGGACCACAAGAAGCCGGACGCCGTGACAGTGATTGACAGGGAAAACTACAGGACGCTGGTTTGGGCAAAGCCCGTGCGTGAGCTTTTGTACGTCGGCCCTGCGACAGGCAAAAAACTTGCGACACTGGGCATACACACGATCGGAGATCTGGCGAAGGCGGATGGGCAGATGCTGCGCCTGCGGCTTGGCAAGGCGGGAGTGGTTCTGCACAATTACGCAAACGGCATGGATGCCGCAGCGGTTTTGCGAGCGGGCGAGCTGCCGCCGGCAAAATCAATTGGCAACGGCACGACAACCTGCCGAGACATGAAAAGTGCGGGGGATGCCTTGCCTGTCATCATGAGTCTTGCAGAGAGCGTCGGCGCGCGCCTGCGCCATGCCGGAGTTCTGGCGGGCAGTGTGACTTTGGAGCTGCGAACGGCGGAGCTTAGCTGGTCGAGCCACGGCAGGCAGCTCCACCACCCGACTGACTGCGACATGGAGCTTTTTGGCCTTGGTATGGATCTGCTGGCGGAGGCTCACCGCTGGCCCGCGCCGCTGCGCAGCCTGTCCCTGCGCGCCGAGCGGCTAATACCCATCGAAACGCCGGAGCAACTTGACTTTTTCACGGATTATAAAAAGCAAAAAACCCTCCGCAGTCTGGATGCGGCGGTAGACCGCCTGCGCGGGAAGTATGGCGCGGCAGCCGTGCGGCGCGGCGCAATTTTTGAGTCTCCCGAGATGGCTGTGTCGCCGGGTCAGCAGGAATATACCTTTGTGAAGAGCCTGGATCCGCATTGAGCCTTAAAATTGCCATTGACAAATTTCTGGTGATGTGATATTTTTATGATATCATTTTGATATCACTGGAGGTAGACGGATGGAGAAGAAAGATATAGTTGAAATTGAGCTGCAACCGAAAAATGGAATTGCGTGCCTGCTGCTTATAATTCTAGCACTTTTTGTATCGATAGCGATGATGGCCGTCGGAATAATGCTTATGGTGGACAGGACAGTTGCCTTTGGCGTCGTGCTGTTTATTTTAAGCCTGGTACTTATGATAGGCTCGCTGATATTCTTCGGCGGACTCAAGAGCGTGCGCCCGAACGAGGCGCTGGTGCTCACGCTGTTCGGAAACTACAAGGGCACGATAAAGACGGCAGGCTTTCATTTTGTGAACCCTTTCTGCTCGGTGATAAGCCCTGCCTATGACAAGGCTGCAAACGAGGCAACAAAGTCAGCCAAGGAGGCAGAGGCAAGGGGCGGCATGGACTTTCAGGTGGTCACCACCCGAAAGAGGATATCTCTCAAGACCATGACACTCGACAACGGCCGTCAGAAGGTCAATGATGTGCTTGGAAACCCGATCATAATCGGTGCGGTTGTCATCTGGCGCGTTGTTGATCCCACGGCTGCGGTGTTTAACGTGGAGGACTATCCGTCCTTCCTGTCTATACAGACGGACTCGACGATAAGAAACATCTCGCGCCTTTATCCCTATGATATATTCGACGAGGACGAGGGTGACGAGAGTGCGGACGAGAAATCGCTGCGCGGCAGCTCGCTTGAGATTGCCGAGAAGATGTGCGTAGAGCTCCAAAAGCGCGTTGATGCCGCGGGTATTGAGGTTGAGGAGGTTCGCATAACGCACCTTGCATATTCCGAGGAAATTGCAGCCGCGATGCTCCAGCGTCAGCAGGCGACGGCGATAATCGCGGCCCGCCAGAAGATCGTTGACGGTGCTGTGGGCATGGTCAAGATGGCCATCGACAGACTCGGCGAGGACGAAATTGTGGTTCTGGATGACGAGCGCAAGGCGGCAATGGTATCAAACCTGCTTGTCGTGCTCTGCGGAAATAGAGACGCACAGCCCATTGTTAACAGCGGCTCGATTTATTAGCCGCGAGGAGGGTGACAATGGACGAAAAGGAAAAAAAGCTCCGCGAACGACTGGAGCGTATAGAGGCGCTGGAGCAGGAGCTGTTCCGACGAGAGAAGACGCTTAAGACCAAGGATCGCGCGAAGAAGCAGCTAGTCCTGCGCCTGTCACCGACGCTCTGGGACGATATCTCCGCCTGGGCGGAGGAAGATTTCCGATCGATAAACAGCCAGATAGAGTTTCTTCTGTCCGACGCTGTCAAGAGAAGGAAAAAGACTTAGAATTGATAAGACAGAATTTCGCCGTCCGCAGACGGCGAAATTCTGTCTGGATTTTTAGCGGGATATCTGATAAAATTCATACGTTGTGTTTGTAATTGAGCAGTAAAGGGGTATTAGTATGA
The DNA here is from genome assembly GCA_964535405.1 of uncultured Oscillospiraceae bacterium. GTDB lineage: Bacteria > Bacillota > Clostridia > Oscillospirales > Oscillospiraceae > Scatomorpha. Next base: position 7,144 of record CAZHUG010000029.1, read on the forward strand.
AAATTCCTTTGATACTGGCGTTTTTGTTTTTCGTCGGCAGCACAATCGGCTGGGTCATCGAACTTGTGTTTCGGCGCTTCTTCTCGTCGAACAATCCGGAGCGAAAATGGATAAACCCGGGCTTTTTGGTCGGCCCCTGCATACCGCTGTATGGCTTTTCGCTGTGCATACTTTTTGCCCTGGCGAGTCTTGAGCCCGGCATGCAGATTGAAAATGCCGCTCTGCGCAAAATTTTACTTTTTTCTATTATGTCGCTGTGCGTGACGGCGCTGGAGTACATAGTCGGGCTTATAAGCCTGAAATATATGCAGGTTCGACTCTGGGACTACTCAAATAACCGGGGCAATATCCAGGGCATAATCTGCCCAAAGTTTTCGTTTTTCTGGGTGCTGCTCAGCGCGGTGTATTACTTTTTTGTGCATACGCGGATATTAACTGCGCTGGACTGGCTGTCACACAACCTTGCGTTTTCGTTTGGCATCGGCTTTTTCTTCGGCATTTTTGTGGTCGACTTCGTGTACTCCAGCAATATCCTTGTAAAGATCCGCTCCTTCGCTCGTGAGAACGACATAGTCGTCCGCCTGGAGGAGCTGCGTGAGGATATACGCCGAAACCGCGCTGATCGCAGGGAGAAGACAAGATTTTTCGTTTCAATGCGTAGCGGCGCGCCGCTTTTGGAGCAGCTTCGCGAATATCGGGATTTTCGCAGCGGTATCCGCCGTGAAAAGCGTGAGTTCAGAGACGAAGTGAACAAGGAAGTCAATGAGCTCATGGACGAGGTCGTGGGTGACATAAAGGCAAATATAAGGAGACATGATAATGACGGAAACTAAAAGCAAAAAGCGCAAACTAAGCAAAATAATAGCGATTGTTGCGGCGGCGCTTCTTGTGCTTGTGCTGGCAGTGCTGGCATTCGTGGGAAATTATTTTGTCAATTTTGCGCTAATGAGACCTGAGCCGGGAAAAAGCGCGACAAGTCAGCAGTTTGAGGGCATCGATCAGGACAGCCCGGAGCTAGCGGAGATTATGGAGAAATATCAGGGCTACGGCG
>CAZHUG010000029.1:8204-29009 GCA_964535405.1 uncultured Oscillospiraceae bacterium
CGGCGAATATGTAAGCCTTGGCGACGAGTGGTATGACAATGCGCAGCTTGATGTCGTGTCCATCCAGTCGGCGGACGATTTGAAGCTCGTCGCACGTGAGCATGTGCAGGGCGACGGTGAGCGCTGGGCGCTTCTTGTCCACGGTTATACAGGACAGCATACTGAGATGTCAGGCTTCGCCGCCAATTACACAGAGCGTGGCTATAGCGTGCTTATGCCCGACATGCGCTCACATGGCGACAGCGAGGGTGAGATGATCGGAATGGGCTGGCTCGACAGGAAGGATATAGTTGGCTGGATCGATTACATACTTGAGTCTTATCCCGAGGCGGAGATCGTTTTGCACGGTCAGTCTATGGGCGGCGCAACGGTTCTGATGACCTCCGGCGAGGAGCTGCCGACTAACGTCAAGGCGATAGTCTCCGACTGCGCCTACAGTGGCGTGTGGCAGGAGTTCACGTCGGTGCTTGACGATTGGTTTGGACTGCCGCCCTTCCCGGTTCTTCACGCATCGAGCCTTGTGTGTCAGCTTCGCGGCGGCTACAGTCTGCGTGAGGCGAGCGCGGTGGAGCAGGTGGCAAAGTCTGTTACGCCTATACTCTTCATTCACGGCTCGGCGGATGATTTTGTCCCGACCGACATGGTCAACGATGTTTACGACGCGGCAAGCTGCGAAAAGGAGCTTCTCATCGTCGAGGGCGCGGGCCACGCCTGCTCACAGTATGAGGACAACGAGCTGTACTATAAAACCGTGTTCAGCTTTCTGGATAACTACGTCGATTAAGAAATTATGCGACATGTCCTGTTGTGTTGTGCGCCAAATATGAAAACAGCGGCTCCCTGCACGATACAGGGGGCCGCTGTACTATAATTTAAGCTTGGCTGTTAGAAGGGCATACCCTTCATGCCGGTAATTTTGCTCATGTTGGAGCTGGAAGCCTCATCAACCTTACGCAGAGCCTCGTTTACTGCCGCGATTATCAAATCCTGCAGCATCTCAACATCCTCGGGATCGACTGCTTCAGGGTCAATTTCAAGTGCGGACAGCTCGTGCTTGCCGCTGACGATTGCCTTGACCACGCCCCCGCCGGAAGTTGCCTCAAAGCTCGAAGCCTCAAGTGCTTCCTGTGCCTTGCGTATCTCCTCCTGCATTTTCTGTGCTTGCTTTATCATGTTTGCCTGGTTCATGCCGCCGCCGAAGCCGCCGCCACCTCCGCGAAATCCGCCCTTCGCCATTTATATATCATCCTTTCAGATAAATTTAACTTGTTTAAATTTTTCGAGCTCATCAATGCTTCTGGAAACAATATTTTCGTCAGACTCCAGCACAAGGACATCAACTCTGATTTCCGAGCCGGTCATTGCCGCCGCCGCATCCCGAAACTTAGTGATGATATTTTGCTTGTTGAGCATGTTGAAGGCAAAGCCGGGCGCGATGCGCAGCAGCAAAAGTCCCTCGGAGAACTCACCCGTGGCCTGCATGGGGTCGTTGAGAAGATTATACAGTCCGACTGGCAACTCGTCACGCATGCGAGACACAAGCTTGCTCCAGCTCACGTCAGACGCAGGCGCGGCTGCCGTTTCTGCAGATACAATCGGCGCAGGTTCAGCCTTGTCAGGCTCGCTCGTCTCCGGCTCGGTATATTCGGGTCTGTTGTCCGGCACATACGGCGGCTCCGGCTCCGGTTCGTAGTAGACCGGTTCGGGAACAGGAATAGGTTCAGCCTCGTCACGGACGTACTGCGGCTCAGGCTGTGCTTCGGGCTCTGGTGTTGATTCCGGAGAGTCTGTGACGGGGGGCGCAAGCGGCTCATCACTAATTATGTGCTCTGCCTCCTGCCCTATACCAGCAGCTGTTACTGAAGCTGTGAGCTGAACAGGCACAGCGCCTTCCTCAAGCCGTGAGACGCGCGCCAACAGCTCAGGCAGCTCGTCGCAGAGCCTCGGGTCACACAGAGCCACTAGGCAGAGCTCGGCAACTGTGCGCGGCGACGGATTGTCCCGCATTGAGGCGAGCGACTGCCCGATTCGCTCAATGGCACGCAATAGCTCCGCCTTTGTGAAGCGGGCCGCGAAGTCCTTGAGAGTGCCGAGCTCATATGTCCCTGACAGCAGCTCTGTGCCGCCGCGCGGCGCAAGAGAGAGCATGAGCACATCGCGCATGAGAGCGCCGAGATCGGACAAAAGACCCGCCGGATCCTTGCCATCGCGCCAAAGCTCGGCAAAGTGGTCGAGCGCGGTTTTAGCATCGTGGTCGGCGATAGCGCCCAGAAGCTGCGCTATGCGCCGGCTTCCCGCAAGACCCATGGCCAGGAGCACGGTATCAGGGTCAATGACCTCTGAACCGGAGCATTGGTCTAAAAGCGACAATCCGTCGCGCATAGCGCCGTCTGCGAGGCGGGAGAGCAGTGAGGAAGCGTCCTTGGTCAGCTTCATGCTCTCCTGAGCGGCGACATGGTCGAGACGCTTTGCGATGACGCTGCTGTCCAGTCTGCGGAAGCTGTAGCGCTGGCAGCGAGACAGAATGGTTGCGGGAACTTTGCGCAGCTCTGTGGTCGCGAGAATGAACATGAGATGCGCGGGTGGCTCCTCAAGTATTTTGAGCAGCGCATTGAACGCCGCGATGCTGAGCATGTGAACCTCGTCTATAATATAGACGCGTTTTTTGACGCTGGCAGGGGAAAAGACCGCCTCCTCACGCAGGGCGCGGACGTTCTCGACTCCGTTGTTGGATGCTGCGTCAATTTCGACGACATCGAGCACCGAGCCGTCCTCTATTCCGAGGCAGGCGGCACATCTGCAACAGGGATTGCCATCCACAGGGCTCTCGCAGTTGACTGCTTTGGCAAGAATTTTTGCGCAGGTGGTTTTGCCGGTGCCATGTGTGCCAATGAAAAGATAGGCGTGGCTGAGCCGCCCGCTGGTCACCTGAGAGCGGAGTGTATCGGTTATATGCTCTTGCCCGGAAACGTCATCGAAGGTTCTGGGCCGATATTTTCTGTATAGAGCCTGGTACATGTTATATCTCCAAACTTAAAAATAGTCCCCGGCGGACTAATGCCCACCGGGGAAGCCAATGTCCACAATAAATTGCGGCTCTTTACAAGACTGCACACCCTTAATTGAATAAGTGACACACCCGTTACGACGACAGCCAGCTCGGCTCCGGCACCCCCGCGGCACACGAATGGGCCTGCTTAATGCTGCTCGGTTCCCCGCCTGACATGGTTCACAGGAATCCGTTGCGCGGGACCGGGGCTTCAACACCGCTTACCGAAGGCAGACGGTACATCAAGTATCCTCTCTTGGGAATCCATCCCTGCTGTAGCGGATTGCAGGTTACAGGGCACCGCTGGCTCCCCGACTGGTGCAGCCTTGTAAAGAGCCGCTCACATATTCTACTACAAAACAGGAATTTTAGCAATATAGTTTTTAACTCTTTACAAAAATGTAATTTATGCTATAATGTCTAGGCGCACGAGAAGCCAATATGGGCGGTTAGCTCAGCTGGGAGAGCGCTGCGTTCGCAACGCAGAGGTCGAGGGTTCGATCCCCTTATCGTCCACCAGAGAATAGATGCACAGTTTTTATAGCTGTGCATCTAAATTTTTGCGTTTATCAAAATGTTCACACGCAATGCTGTCTGATTCTCGTTTTTTAGTCTTGGATAAACACAGAGACCATATATTATTTCTCTATAACTGCGCATAATGTTTCGCTGTCATCAGAAAAGTCCAGCCCGCATGCATTTCCAAACAGATTTATAAGCTTAAAACCGAAAGATGAAACTTCAGCTTCCAAAGTCTCCCTTGTGTAAAACCTATCCCATAAAAGATATTCATTTATAGTTTTATTGTCGACTACTACGTGTTGGCTCACGATAGCTCGATTATTCTCATATTTATACTCTGCATTCAGACAAGCATATTGGCGTGGACTCCAATATCCTCCGTCCTTATGAAAACTCCATGTCTTACTTTCGGTCCTTTTCAGATAGCATGCACTTGAGAAGACGTCGAATATAAATCTCCCGTTTGGTTTTAATGCTTTGTATATTTTCTTAAGCAGATGTTCCTGTTCGCTTGGAATCAATGCTCCATAATCACAGTAAATTAGTATTATCAGGTCAAATTCTTCAAAATAATCAATATCCAAATAGCTAGCATAAATATATTTTGTCTTACTGTCTTGGCTTTGTGCATACGCAATTGAACGCTTGGAATAATCGATGCCTGTTACGTCGTATCCTAAGTTTGCCAGCCGTTTTGTATAAAGACCCGGGCCACAACCCAAATCAAGAATCTTGCTGCCCTCGGGAACAATAGAGGACAGCCACGCTACGGATTTGTCTATAAAATCGTGCTTTCTGCTTGCCGCATTGATATTTGGATTTAGGTGAGCTTCAAGCATGCCTTTAGAGATATGCCCATCATCCCAAAAGGGCTGTGTACTTCGCTGCCAAATATCCGGTTTATGCAGCAGCGTTAATAATCTATTAGTCATATTTCCCTCCAAAATAAAAATGCCACAACTACAGTATTCACAAAAGGTTCGCAAAAGAGCAAACAAAAAACTATTCACTATAAATTGAGTATATCATTTTCTTTGAAGCGCTACAACAAAACACTGTCAGCCCTAATCGGCTGACAGTGTTTTTTGCTATCCGGACTCTGAGGACTACCTGTTTTCAGTCCAATTTACCCAGTCTGTCGAGGGTGGTCATCACACGGCAATAGGTCTCGTCAACATTTATTATATTGTCTTCCAGACTGTTCGGGTCGGGGTCGCTCACACCGGTGAGAACCTTTCGCTCCATGAGCTTTTTAATGGTGGGTCTGTACCACGTTGGCACATTTCCCAACTTTTCATAAATGACAGGCATATCGTCTTCCTCCGTTTCAATTTCGTCATTGCTGTATTCTACCCAGGGCATTTTTCCGTGTCTCGTCCATAGCCGGGCGTTATAGCCGCTCTTACTGCCCATATTGGAGACGGCGGTAATCTGCACCCCGTTAGCCCATCTGGTCGTGCACTCGACGGCGAGACCATCTCCGATGTAGAGACCGAAGTGACCGGGGAGCCACAGGGCTTCACCGACTTCGAGCTGAGAAAAATCCGTAGAGACATCCGTGCAATATTTGATTGCGCCGTCGGCACTCACATCAGGCACGCCGTTTGAAGCATACTTTGCCCCGCCGTAGATCGCCGACAGGTCGCCGTTCCAGCCCCACAGAACGCCTTTGATGAGGTTTACGCAGTCAAAGCCAAAGTATTCTTTTCCGATTAAAGTCCTGAACGAAGCTTGCCTCGCAGTGGTGTACCAACTCAGATACTGATTGGTCTTGGGGGTGATAATGCCTTCACTCACGGGGCTGCCAAACACGCCCCACATGTAGACCGTCTTGCGGTTCTTGGCAATGTCAACACAGGCGGCGGCTAAGTCTTTTGCCTTCATCATCTCTGGTTCATCTCGCTTTCATCAGCTTTATTTTTCAAAGTTCCTTGCCATAATTGCGACATCCATTTTACGTCTCTCATTATTCTTATTCTTATTTGAAACCATTTATTCTGCAAGCCGCCAACGAGTGGGGGCCGGTCGGGAGTCCGGACATTCACATAGAAACGGTCAGCAAGTCCCAATGACTTGCTGACCGTTATGTTATTTATTCAGAAGCCGGAGCCAATGGCCAGACCGAGGAGCGTTGCCACAAGCACATGTATAAAGGATGCTGCCATTCCCCATTTGATCATGGACTTGGTGTTCACCCAGCCGGAACCGTAAACAACAGCTGCGTTCGGGCTGGCGGGTGGTGTGCAAAGACCGTTCATTGCACCACTTGTCACGACGGCCGCAACAAGCACAGTGCTCAGCGTGTCTGCATAGACCGTCATCGCGAGGGGAACAGCGATGGCAAATACGATTGACAAGGAGACTGAATTGGAGCAGAAATTGGTGATGAGATTCACGAGCAGCACCATTGTAAACAGGAACATAATGGGGCTGACGTTTGCAAATGCCGGGCCGAGCAGGCCGGACAGCCATGCTGAAATGCCGATATCCGCATTTCCCATGAATGAGCCCAGACCCATTATTGCGGCGATAAACATGAAGGTCGGCCAGCTCACAGCCTTGACTGCATCGCTCCAGTCGAGAATTGGAGCGCCGTCGACCTTTACAAGGTTCATCACAAACAGTGCCAGCAGCGGGGGGATGCAGTTATTTATTTTGTTCAGGAAGGGATATGCGGCTGGCCAGACATATTTGCTCAGACCGGGCAAAACCCAGAAAATTACGCAAATTATATAGATACAGACGGACCACTTTTCCTTTTTTGTCATTTTGCCGCAGCTGGCTGACAACGCCTCGTAGTCTATGGAGGTCAAAACCGAAACATTGGGACGCCAAACGAATTTAACCATTACAAAAAACAGCAGAGATGCGACGATAGCGATCGGGGTGCAGATGGCGCAGTACTCAAAAAAGTCCATTGCCTCGCCGGTAAAGGACTCAAAAAATGAAAAGCCCTGGATAGCAACGGCGTGAGAAATAGGGTTTGCTCCGTTCGCGAAAGATGCCGTTGCAAGCGTTCCTAAAAGAACTGCAACAACGAGCGGGTGCTGATCAAGCTTTTTAAGACCCACACTTTCAAATATCTCGATTGCGATGGGGAGCATAATCATGATTGTTGCGGCTGAGGACAGGACAAAACTCAGAACAAAGTTTGCCAGCAGGTACATTGCGATGGTCCACCACGGACTCTTTCGCGCGAGCTTATTTGTCAGGAACCAGACTGCAATTCTGCGGGCGGCACCGCTTTTTGTAAGGCAGGCGGCGAGCATGAAGCAAAACAGCAAAAACACAACGGTGTTATTGCCAAAGGTGGATTGTGTGACCTTTGCCACGGTCATATCGGGGACGGTCATCATGGCAAAGACTACCGCCATGCTTGGCCAGCCGGTGCCCCAGCTCAAAAATAGAATGATAGCGCCAATAAGTATTCCAAGAACCTGCAAGCCCGCCTGACTGAGACCGGCGGGCGGGGTGATAAAATGTGTTGCGAACATGAAAATGATTGCGATGACAAGAGATATCCACTTGCCGACAGACGTCCTTTTTGCAGTCATTATTCTCTCTCCCATTTCTATGTGTTTTAACCTGTTGTCGTATCAGCCGACGACCAGCCGCCGGCATTGACACACTTCGAGCGCTATTCTCGCCCAAGAACAGCTTGATCGACAGAATATTACTATGCTCAAATGCAATGTGTCAACAAGTGACCACAAGCCTCGAAAACGTTCGACTGTTTGTTCATTTTTGAGAATGTGTAATACAATGGCTTTTCCGAAATGTACAAATTGACGGGAAAATGTGTGTTATATTGATGACTAACATTGACTTTTCTCTGAAAGGCAACCTATAATAAAATAGGCGGTGTGTCGTATAATTCATCGCGGAAAGAAGGCTTGAAATGTCGGTTTCGGAGAAAACATATGCTCAGACTATAAAGGCACTGCGAGACAAAAATCCGTTTATCACCAATACAGAGCTTGTTTATATTGTGCTGCGTGATAGCATAGTGTCTCACAGGATCAATCCCGGACAAAAGCTCAATCAGGAGCAGATAGCCATTGAAATGAGCGTGAGCCGCACACCGGTACGTGATGCCTTTATAGCACTTGAGGGCGATGGTTTCCTGGAAAAGGGCGCTCAAGGCTACACTGTATACGAAATGCAGGCCGGCGACTATGTGATGCTGCTGGATGTGCGCATGGCGCTGGAGACGCTCGCCGCCAAGCTAGCCTGCTCCAGAATGCTGGGCTCCGAGCGGCGTTTGGTGGAGAAGAATCTCAAAGAAGCTGTGGAACTGCTGAAAAAGGGCAGCGATATAGCTTGGGACGAGGATTTTGACATTATCAATAAATCTCTGGCGGAAAAGCTGTTTTATAAGTTAGGACAGAAGGATCACGAGTTTCATATGCTTATCATGACATCTGCTCACAACAAGTATCTGCTGGAGTCGTATATGAACATTGACCCCAGAATTCAATTTTTCCGTTATTCTGCGCTCAGCGTGAGTTCTTGCCTAAATATGGTGGAGCGGCATCAGAAAATTTATGACGCAATTTGCCAAAGGGACGAGGATTTGGCTGAGCGCAGGATGAAGAAACATTTGACACTCACTATACCGCGCGCAATCCGCTACTGAGAGAAATTGAGTTATTTAATACGAAGATATGAGGGCTTGCACATAAACTTGTGCAAGCTTTTTGTTTTGGACTTTTTTTCGACACGAAGGCACTTGAGCACTTATAGTTATGCTGAAGAATGACGGAGCGCCCACTCTGTCAGTAAAATGAACATAAGCACGCCGCAACCAACTGCGCTGTGCTTCCGTTGAGAGGAGCGATTGCTTCATAGGATGTTTTCCGCCTTTGAGGCGGGATCTGCAACTGTCTTAAAAAGGAAGTGACATAAAATGAAATTAAGCTATAAACAGGAAGTGAAGCTATGCAAAGCGCTGCTTGAGGGTGCGGGAATGAACAATAGTGACGCCGAAATACTCGCCGATTCCGTTGCGCACTCTGACTTTACCGGCATATATTCCCATGGACTGTCCAGATTTTCAAATTATCTTAAGCGCTTTGCTAACGGGGCTATGAAGCCGAACGCCGATCTGACAATAACCATGGATAATGGCTCGACGGTGGCCTTTGACTGCGATAACGGCTGCGGTGTAGTTTCTTTGACTTGTGTGTACGAGCAGATGCTTGAGCGCGCCAGACAGTACGGCATTGTCATTGCGACCGGCAGAAGGTCGTCCAACATCGGCTGCGGCAGCTTCTATGCCGGAAGGGCAGCCGAGGACGGGCTCATCGGGATGTTCTGCTGCAACACCGTTAAATGCGTTGCGCCCTTCGGTGGAGCTGACAGCTTTCTCGGGACAAATCCCATAGTTGTGGCTGCGCCCGCCGGCGGGGAGTTGCCGCTTGTTCTTGACATTTCCACGACCATAACTGCTATGGGAAAAATTCAGGCGGCGGCGCGTGAGGGCAAGCCGATTCCTGAGGGCTGGGCTCTGGACGGGAACGGCAAACCAACCACGGATGCAAGAGCCGCCAAGACCGTCCTTCCCATCGCCGGTCCCAAGGGCTATGGTCTCGGGGTAATGGTAGAAATGTTCTCCGCCCTGCTCGCACAGGCAGGCTATGGTGCCGGAGTAGGTGTTCCGGACAAGGGTGAGCAGGAAAATACCGGCTTTGCCATGATTCTTGTAGACGTCGAGAAGTTTATGCCCCTGGAGCAATTCAAGAGTTCTGTCGATGAATATATCCGCAACATAAAGGCTAGCCGCAAGGCAGAGGGCGTACAGGAAATATATCTGCCCGGAGAGCTTGAATTTAGAAGATACGAACAGTACATGCAAACAGGCTATGAGGTCAGCGATGCTCTTGGCGCAGAGCTTGCAGCATATGCAAGTCAGTTTGGAATCGTACCGAATGGCACAAGTTTTGAAGAGCTTGCAAAAACGCTGTAATTTATACTACTATAAACTGAAATCAAAGAACCCAACGACACAGTCGTTGGGTTCTTTGATTTTGCTTATTTTGAGAATGAAAGTATCAACGAGTGCAGGGAAGCTGTGGCCTACCATCAGCCAAGCACAATCCCACCCAGGAATATGCCCATCGCGCATACTATGATAGAGCAGATGACAGTAGTTGTTATGCCATAATAGAACATCCTGCCGAGCGACAGCCATCCGCTTCCAGCGGCGACGGCTGCGGGCGGAGTTGCCGGGGGAGTGGCAAAGGCATAGCTTGCCGAGGTTGTGATGAGTATGGAGATGAGTGCGGGATTTACGCGTCCGGCAAAGATGGTTGCAACGAGCGGCATAGCCACGGCGTGGCAGACTGCGATGCAAACAGCGTTAGACATGACGTTTGTTAGAAGCATCGTCATGCAGGTCATGACGATGATAAATGTAATTGGACTCATGTTAGCCACAAGCGGTCCAATGGTGTCCGACAGCCATATTGACATTCCGATGTTCGCGTTTGAATAAGTGCTGCCCAGAGCTAAAATCGCACCCATAAAGAAAATGAGCGACCATGAGACATTTTTGAGCCCCTCCTGAAAGTCGTAGACCGGCTTGCCATCTACCTTGATGACGTGCATGAGCACCACAGCAATGATTGGAACATAGTTTTGGTTGAGCTTACTCAAAGCCGGTGCTATAGACGGTGCGATTACCTTTGAAAGCCCCGGTACGGCCCACATCACGATGACGATGCAGTAGAGCGTGAGGGCAATCTTTTCATTAGCCTTCATCGGTCCGATTGACGCCTTTATACTGTTGGAGTTAATGCCCGAAACGCGGCTCATGTCCGGCTTGAAGACAAACCTCACCAGAAGACACCATGCAAGGGTGCATACAAGCGCGGTCGGAAGACATACTGCGCAATACTGCAGGAAGTCAATGACACCGCCGGTGTAGGTTGTATATGTTGACATTCCTATGATCGTCATGGCATGGGAAACCGGTGTGGAGGCCTGCGCGATCTGAGCAATCACGACAAGCCCGCAGACCATGACCGAGGGAAACACGGCGTTTTCTTCTTTTTTAAAGCCCAGCTCGTCGAAAATCACATATAATATGGGCAAAAATATCATTACGGTCGCTGTCGCGGAGAGAACCGAGGACACAACGAATATTGCAATGAAAATCATGTTGACCGTGAACCAGGGGCCTCGTTGCGCGGTTTTGCTGCTTATAAACCAGATTGCAATGCGCCGTGCGGCACCGGTTTTAACCAAGCTTCCACTCAAAAGGAAGCAAAGAATCAGAAAAAAGACTGTATCGCTGCCCAGGGAGGTTGCAAGTACGGTTTTGGGTCCCAGCTCGGGAACCAGCATAAGCCCCAGTAAAACGAGCAGGTTTGGCCAATCAACCGATATGAAAAGCCAGAAAATCATACCTCCCATGGTTATGCCCAGGATGCGAAAGATGGCAAGGGGAATGCCGGCAGGAGCGGGGAGTATAAATGGTGCGAAAATAAAGAAAGTGCCCAGAAGCCCTGCGGCTAGCTTCAAGTAGTCTTTAAGGCTTTTTTGCATAGTATACCCTATTCCTCTCTAACGGTTATACATGGCTCAGATAATGTTATATCCTTCTTCGAAAGCAGCGGTGTTTAAGCTCTCAAATTTATTTTTCCCTTTTTTACTGAACATATCGTTCATGCCGTCGCGACCTGCGTCGTGGGTGAAGTCGCCGAGCAGCTTGGTTATTGCTCCGACCATGACGATGTTGGCGCCCTTGGGATTTTTGACCTTGTCGGCGAGCTGATTGCAGGGCACCATGACGACGGTGATGTCGTCGCGCACGTCGGTGGGCTCTGTCATCATGTCAGAATTCACGAGAATTATCCCACCCGGCTTCACAAGTCCGACAAACTTCTTGAACGACGGGGTGTTCATCGCAAGCACGAGGTCGGGCTTCTGCTGTCCGACGTTATATATCTTTTCCTTGCCGTACTTTACGGTGCAGTTGGCCGTGCCGCCGCGCATTGCAGCGCCGTAGGCGGGCATCCAGGTTGCGTTATTGCCTCCGAAGAGGGCAATCTGTGAGACTATGAGGCCGGCTGTCAGGACGCCCTGTCCGCCGAAGCCCGCAAATACTATTTCTCTCATATCAGTTGTCTCCTCTCTTAACGAATTCGCCCAGCTCGTAATATGGGATAATGTTTTCAATCATGTGATTTTTAGCTTTGACAGGATCCATGTTCCAGTTGGTGGGGCAGGTGCTCATGGTCTCAACCAGGGAGTAGCCCTCGCCGTTGAGCTGCGCCTTGAGCGCGTTCATGATATAGCCCTTGAGCTTATTAATTTCCGCCGGGGAAGTGACTGCGCCGCGCGCAACATAGGCGGGCTTGAAGCTGTGCGCGATGAGCTCGGGCATTTTAATGGGATCGCCTGTTTTCTCGGTGTCTCTGCCCCTGGGAGAGGTGGCGGTCACCATGCCCGGCATGGTTGTCCAGCTCATCTGACCACCGGTCATGCCGAAGTTTGCGTTGTTGACGGTGAAGACGGAAATGTTCTCGTTTCTATAGGCCGCGTTGAGCGTCTCGGCAATGCCGATGTTGTAGGCGTCGCCATCACCCTGATAGGTGAAGACGAGCATCTCGGGCTCTGCGCGGCGCACGCCGGTTGCGACTGCTGCCGCTCGCCCGTGGGGGGACTGGATAAGGTCTACGTTTATGCCGCTCTTAAGATGGCAGCTGCATCCGACGCCGATAGCGCAGATGGTTTTTTTATCCATGCCAAGCTCCTCAATGCACTCGCAGATGAGGCGCAGCAATACTCCGTGGCCGCAGCCGGCGCAGAACATTGCATAGTTGCACAGCTCGGGAACTTTTTTAGTAACAGCCATAATTAGTAAACCTCCTTTATCTCGCCGCTGAGGATTTTTCCGAAATCTCTCAGGATGTCGTCGTCCTTGGGTATGTCATAGACATAGGGCAGTGCGTAGACGGGCATGGCACCCATGCCACATTTTTTAGCGGTGAGCGCCACGTCATCAACCATCTGACCCTCGCCGTTTGTCTCGACACTTATGAAGGCCTTGAGAGCTTTGTTGTCCACGAGCGGCTCGAAGGCTTTGACGGGGAAGGGCCAAACAGAAATTGGACGAATGTACCCGACTTTTTTGCCCTCCTGGCGCATCTGCTCGACAAGACCCTGCACGGCACGACCCGGCAGACCGATTGCCACAAAGATATACTCCGCGTCCTCGGTGTACTTTGCCTCCCAGCGCTGCTCGTTCTCGCGCATCAGTTTAAGCTTTGAAATATATTCATCGGACTCGGCCACAAGATCACGTCCCAAAAAGTCGCCGCGCTTGACCTTGTATGTACCGTCAAGACCCCAGTCGCACTTTGTGAATTCTCTGAATTCCGGGTAATCACAGGGCTCCATCATCTGACCAAGCCCGCTTTCGGTCATGATCTGGACGATTGTACGGTATTTTTCAGCCAGGTCAAACGATTCGTACATGAGGTCAACAGCCTCTTGAACTGTGCTCGGGCAGAGCACGATGTTTCTGTAGTCACCGTTTCCGCCGCCGCGGGTCTCACGCAGATAGTCAGTCTGAGAGCCGTTGAGCGCCCCGAGACCGTTGCCCCAGCGCACGACGTTTAGCAAAACGGCGGGGAAGTTCATCTGCGCCATGTAGGAGATGCCCTCCTGCTTCAGAGATATGCCGGGTCCTGAGGAGGCCGTCAATACACGGCGTCCGCAAGCCGACACACCCATGACCATGTTTATCGCTGCAAGCTCGCTCTCTGCCTGAATGAACTGCCGTCCCAGCTCGGGAAGGCGGTCAGACAGATACTCCATTGCGTCCGTAGATGGAGTTATTGGGTATCCCGCATAGACTTCTATTCCGGCACGCACCGCGGCTTCTGCCATAGCGATGTTGCCCTTTACCATATCACCCATTGCTCATTCCTCCTTATTCCGAGATGGTGAATGCCCCGTCGGGGCAGACAATATAGCACAGGCCGCAGCCGATGCAGTTTTCTGTGATGACCTCAGCGTGCTTATATCCTCTGGAGTTGATGTTATTTGTCATCCGGAGCGCGCCCTTCTTGCAGACCTCCATGCACAAGGTGCAGCCCTTGCAGCTCTCGGGGTCAATTTTAGCTATACTCATATTTGCCTCCCGTAAATTAGTCACAGGCCAGGATCGCCCATGCAATTGATGTTAGTTTCCCTGTTAATGATGCCGCTCGCGAGCTCATGACGACCGGCTTTGCCGCGCCGATGACTATGCCCGCGGTTTCGCCCCCTCCAAAGTAGCCGATGGATTTTCCGAGGCAGTTGCCGGTCTCGATGTTGGGAACGAGGAAGAGATCCACGTCGCCGCTCACGCGGCTGTCGATGCCTTTTTCCTCGGCAGCCTTGGGGCGCATGGCAACGTCAAAGGCGATCGGACCCTCATATATGCCGCGGGGCAGCACGCCGCTCTCGGCCATTTCACATAGCGCTGCAGCATCCACTGTTGCGGGCTGCTTCGGCGTAACCTGCTCGTTTGCCGCCAGAATGGCAATCTTCGGCTCGGCGATGCCCATGCTGTGCATAACTGGCACCGCACTTTGAAGAATCTCTACCTTATCCGTGAGCGTGGGCGAGATCGTCATGCCGCCGTCGGTGATGAAAAACAGCTTTTTCTCAGTCGGCACGTCATAGGCTGTGAGAACATTGAGCTGACGTCCGGAGCGCAGACCGACCTCCTTGTTGAGCACCGCCCGCAGAAAGGGGCTTGTGTTCATCTTGCCCTTTACTAAGATATCTGCCTTGCCGGAGCTCACGAGTTCCACGGCGGTCAGCCCGAGACGTTCGGGATCCTGCTCGTCCACCACTGTAATTGAGTCCTCGGAAATTTCATACTTATCGCACAGCTCGGCAATTTTTCCGGAATCGCCGACCAGAATAATGTTGCATAATGCAATATCCAGCAGCTCTTTTGTCAGGTGCACCATCTTGTCGTCATCCGCCGCCGCTATGGCTATGCTGCGCTTTGGGCGCTTTTGCGCCTGCTCAATTATTTCTTTAAAATTTCTGAACATTATGCCTCCTGTGCCTCATAAATTTTTGCGGCTTCACGACCCTCCAGCACGCGGATGACGCCCTCTGCAAGGGCCTCCATCTCGCGCCCGCCCGGCACGACAGTGACAGGTGCAAGGTAGCTCACCCTGTGGCGGATGCCCTCTGTCAGGCGAACGGAATTGGCTGCGCCGCCCGTCAGAATTATGCAGTCTACATCGCCGCATACCACGGCCCCAAGTGAGGCAATTGCCTTGGAAATCTGGTACGTCATGGCTTCAAAGATGAAGCGGGCATGCTCGTCTCCGGCATCTATACGACGCTCGACCTCTATGAGATCGGCGGTGCCGAGGTGGTCGATAAGTCCGCCGCGCCCCTTGATGCGTCGCATCATCTCAGTTTTCGTATACTCTCCTGAGTAGCACAGGTTTACATAACTTTGACCATTCATTCCTCCCGCGCGCTCGGGAGACATCGGTCCTTCGTCATCGCTGATAAGATCGATTATTCTTCCGTAGCTATGAAGGTTCGCGCTGATTCCGCCACCCAGGTGCGAACAAATGATGTTAAGCTCCTCGTAGCTGCGTCCCGATGACTCGGCTACGCTCCGTGCGACTGCCCGGGTGTTCAGCGTGTGCGAGAAGGGACGGCGCTTGATGTCGTGCAGACCTGTGACACGGGCGATATCTGTAATCTCGTTCACACACACCGCGTCGTATATATAGGCCTTAACCTTGCAGGACTCGGCGATGTCGGCCGCGATGATTGCAGACAGGTTTGACGGGTGGTTGGTGACGGGATTGCGACAGGCCTTGAGAAGGCTCTCCTCGACAAGATATGCACCGCCCTTTACCATGCCGAAGGTGCCGCCTCGCGCCGCCACGGCCGAGATATCGCCAAGCGATATCTCAGCAGAGGAAAGAGCGTCAAGGATCATTGCTTTACGCATTGGGTATTGATCGTTTATTGTTTTGCATTGCGCAAGCTGCTCGGCGCTATGTGCGACGTTAGTGTCAAAGACACACTTATCGTCCTCGAACACAGCCAGCTTTGTGGAGGTTGATCCGGTGTTAATTACCAGGATTTTTTTCATATGACTCACTCCCGGAGAATTCTATTTGTATTGCTTGTCGTAGTTGACCTGAATGGCCTTGACCACCTTGCTCAGCACATCACATGTGGGTGTCGGCACTCCTGCCTGCCTGCCATAGACCGAGATCGCACCGGTGAGCGCGGTCACCTCTGTCTCGCGCTGATATACCAGCATATCCTGAGCCATTGAGGGGTAGTAGTCGCCCAGATTTGCAACAGTATTCGGTATACCGGCGACAAGTGAGTCGTACATCGGGGGAATGCCCAGCACCTGGGCTACGTCGCTTGCCTCCTTGAAAATTGCCTTCACCAGATCAAGTCCGTCCTCAGTCTCGGCAACCTCGCGCATCTTGAGCCGAAGAACCGCACAGACGGTGTTGAAGCCGCTGTTGGAGGTGGCTTTCTGCCAGATGTACGGGCGAACGTCAGAGTAGTATTTGGGTTCCAGCCCTCCTGCAAGGAAAGCTGCCTCAAGTGTTTTTCCGACTTTTAGAGTCAGTTCATTTTCAACCAGAGGGCCGATAAACATATTGGTTGTGCCCGAGTTGGGTTTGGATACACAGACGGCGGGCTCGGGGAGCTCCGTGCCTATGCGGCCGCAGCCGATCATGATTCGCTCGATGGGCACAAATTTTTTGAGAGCCAGCTCGTTGCCAAGGCCGTTCTGCAGAGAGATGACGACGGTATCCGGTCCTATGCACGGCGCGGCATTCTGCATGGCCGAATCAGTCTGAGTGGCCTTCACGAGCACGATGAGAACATCGCATATTCCCGCGTCAGCGGCGACGCAGGTGGCGTGCAGGCCTTCTATGAGGCGGTCGCCGGAGGGGTCACGAAAGGTAAGCCCGCTGGCCTGGACCTTTTCCATATGCGCCTTATATATGTCTATAAGCCAGATCTCATCTATCCCGCCAAGCTTCAGGTACGCTGCGAATACACTGCCGGTTGCACCGGCGCCTACAATTCCTATTTTCATGTAATCTGTCCTTCCAAATAAATTAGGATGCTATCTCTATACTTGTGTCAAAGTGAAAAGTGGCAGTATAACTACACTTTTTGACTATCATTTCCCGGGAACCGGATGGTAAGGCACGCTTTAGCAAACGATGTTTGCTATGGGCAGGCCAATTATGATAGTGATTAAAATACTGACCACAGCAATGATCATGCCCCACTTGAACATGAGCCCGGTGTCTATCCAGCCGGAGTCGGCGGCGACGGCGGCTGGCGGAGTTGCCGGTGGAGTTGCAAAGGCGAAGCTCGCGCCCTGGGTCATGAGTATGGCAATAATCATCGGGTTTATGGAATCGCCGAAAACGCCGCCTACTACAAGAGGCATGGCGATAGCGAAACAGACCGCTATGGTGACGGCGTTCGATATGAAGTTTGTCAGGACGATGGCAAAAGCGGCCATTATAATAATGAAAAGGGTGGGGCTGATGCCGCTGAAGATGGGTCCGATAGTCTCAGCAAGCCAGGGGGAGAGACCGATGGTGTTGTTTGAGAAGGCAGAGCCGAGCATGAGTATTGCACTCATGAAAATGACAGTGTTCCACGGCACGGCATTGACGGCGTCCTTGTAGTCAAGAACAGACTTTCCGTCGGCCTTGATGTGATGCAGCAAGATTATGCCGACGATGGGAGGGTAGCACTGATGTATTTTCGAGAAAACTGAAGCATAAAGTCCCGGAGTTATGTACCTGGTGATGCCGGGGAGCAGCCATAGGATCACAACGGTGATATAGATGACAGCGCTCCATTTTTCCGCTTTGGTCATGGGGCCTAGCTTTGCGGAGATGGCATCATAATCGAGACCCTTCATGCGGGAAACGTCAGGCTTCCATAAAAACTTAACCACAAAGAACCACGCGATAGTGCTCACGATAGCGATAGGCATGCACACGAGGACATACTGCCCAAACTCGATAACTGACCCGGTGTAGGATGTGTATGTAGACATACCGATGAGCGTCATTGTGTGAGCAATTGGGGTTGATGCCTGCGCGATCTGCGCACATACGACGAGTCCCAGCACCAGCACGGACGGCAGAGCGTCGCCTGCGCCCTTCTTGAAGCCCAGCTCACTGAATATTTCATAGAGGATAGGCAGGAAAATCATGAGGGTCGCGGTTGATGAGAGCCCCGATGCAAGAACGAAGATGGAGACGAAGATCATAGCCATCGTGTACCAGGGACCCTTGCGGCTCAGTTTACTGGTCAGGAACCAGATTGCCAATCTGCGTGCAACGCCGGTTTTTGCAAGGCAGGCAGAGATCATAAAGCACAGTATAAGGTAGAATACCGTGTTGTTACCCAGGCCGCCCGCCGCTACAGCGTTAAGACCCAGATCAGGGACAAGGGCCAGCGAAAAAAGAACCAAGAGGCTTGTCCAACCGACTGAGACGGACAGCCAGAGGATAAGTGCACCAATCAGGGTGCCTAGAACCTGGAAACCGGAAGCGGTCAGTCCCCAGGGCGCAGCCATAACTTTTGGCAGGAAGATTAACAGCATGCTCACCGTAATCCATACAAGTTGGCTGGTTGTGTACATTCGTTTTTTGACTTGTGTCATGTACTCTCTCTCCTTTTACCATTTAGTAAAAATGCTAAAATAAGTGTATATTGCACTCTGACCGCGTGTCAAAACCGGGTCCAAAAAATTTATATCGGGCCAAATTCGGTACAGTCATAACAATTTTGTGCCGATAGAAAGCCAAAAAGGTGTTAAATGTCTGACACTTGCACGAATTCTAGGTTAAAATGTCTAAATGGCTGCAAATTGCCGTCAAGTTATTGGTGCGAAATTACAAGAAGAAATATGACCTGGCATATTGACAAAAAAGAGGATGCAATTATTGATGTATCCCACAAAACACTTGTATAAATTGAAAAAAGTAACCGGCACATTTTTGTGCCGGTTACTTTTTTAATTATCTAAGGACTTGGAAAGAGAGACGCTGAGGTGCTTTATCAGGCGTTCCGAGGCTAAATCTTCTTTCCTATCCACTATCGCGTTGCAGATACCCTTATGGCGCTGATATATCGAGAGGTAGTAGGGTTTTTGAACCACAAAATGCAGGAAAAATTCTATGCGCGGCCGAAGACTAGCATAGACATCAATGAGATACTGGTTTTTTGAGTGTCTGATAATCATCTCATGAAACTCTAAATCCAGTTCCAGCATCTTCTCACGGTCACCGGCGGCTTGAGCTTCGCCGATTTTTTCCGTACTCTCTATCATTTCCTGCTGTTCCTCTGCAGTTTGCTGCTCAGCAGCAAGGCGAGCCGCCAGTGACTCCAGTGCGCAACGCAGGTCAATCATCTGCGCATAGTCGCGGGCGCTGAGCTGATTGACGCAGTATCCCAGTCTCGGCACTTTTTCAATGAACTTCTCCTGCTCAAGCCTGAAAATTGCCTCACGCACAGGCGAACGGCTCACCTCCATAAGATCGGCAAGCTCCTCCTGCGTGACCTTTGAGCCGGGAGGAAGTTTATGAGATATGATGAGATTTAGCAAGGTTTCGTAAACAAGGTCGGCGGTCGAGAGATAAGGCTGTGCTTTTTTTAGCTGTGCAATTTTTCGCGAATATTCATTCATATATTGTCCGCTCCCCTCGGTAGTCAAAGTATGCATATAAATAATGCGTACCCGTTAAATATAACATGTTTGACTAATAACCGCAATAGCAGACAAGGAAAATTGGCTATATTGTTAAAAAACAGACGACCACGGTATGAGTGTGCACTTAATTTCTAGTTTTCTATTGCGGGATACTCTGTATTGTCCGAAAAGTGCCACCACTCGCCCGGATAGCAGTTGAAGCCACCCTCAGACATTGCGTCCTCGAGTATGAGCGCGTTGCCCTTTGCGGTCTCGTTAACATCGCTGTAGTCCCGGTCTGCCAGAGCGGAGAAATCATCAAAGCCGGTGGGCATTTCAATTTCGGAGCCGTCTATCATGACCAGAGTCACATCGACAGTGTTGCCCCGGCTGTGGCTTGAAAATCCGGTGTTGGGGTTTGACACATAGACCGGATCGGGATAGACCTCCCAGAGCGTGAACTGCGCGCTCTGCGGCCTGTAGGCATCCCATATCTTCAGGCTGTATCCCAGCTCCGACAGCGCTTCCTGAACCTTAGCAAGCTTTTTTACCGTGCCATATCGAAGATAGGCATCTGTAAAGTCGTATATGACGGTCCCTGTGAAATTATCCTCGCTTGCGTACTTTAGCTCAACAAGTATTGACGGGATATAGTCGATAACGGAAACCAGCTCCTCGTCGGAAGGCTCTGGCGTCGGCGTAGCCTGCGGCGTCGGGGCAGAAGTTGCGGGGGGAGCATCAGTGACAGGCGGATCAGTCGGCGCAATTGAAGCCGTCGGAGTCACATCCGCAGTGCCGTCGCCGCAACCGGAAAAGGCGAGCAGGAAGATTACAGCAAGCGCGAGACAGAGCTTTTTTTGCATGACGTGTTTCCTCCAAAGAGTATTTGGGCGTTTTGTGCTTCGCATATGAGCATAGACTGCCATGGCCTGCTCTTTTGGATTCATCGGAAGTTGAGAGCTGTGCCTCAACCGGCGGCCTCCAGAAGCTTTTTTGTGTACGGGTGCTGAGGATTCGAGAAAAGCTCATCTACCGTGTTCTGTTCGACAATCTGCCCGTCCTTCATGACGAGCACACGGCTGCAAATCTGATAGATTACATTGAGATCGTGGCTGATAAAAAGATAGCTCAGCCCAAACTCCTTTTGCAAGTCCAGCAGGAGGCGGAGAATCTGCGCCTGAATGGTGACATCCAGCGAACTGACCGGTTCGTCCGCGATTATGAGCTTCGGCTTCGTGATCATGGCGCTGGCGATGGAGATTCGCTGACGCTGTCCGCCTGAGAGCTCATGCGGGCGGCGCGCGACAAATTCCGCACCGAGTCCAATTTTATCAAGCATTTCTGAAACTGCCGCCCTGCGCTCTGCCGGGCTCATGCCGCCGGCGACGCGCAGAGGCTCCTCGAGAATCCAGCTTATGGGGTAGGCGGGGTTTAGACTGCTGTAGGGGTCCTGAAAGATCATCTGGGGGCGGCTCGAGTGATGAATGATCTCGCCGTTATAGTCTTTGAG
>CAZHUG010000030.1:0-282 GCA_964535405.1 uncultured Oscillospiraceae bacterium
GAGGAAAATGCCAAAGCCGCAAATGTGACGCCGAAAGAGTTTGTCGACCATATAGTCGAGGGCAAGGGCGGCATACTGGATCTGTGGAAGCTGATGAACATCTCTAACGACCGTTTTATCCGCACCACGGACGATTATCACGTCGAGGCGGTCCAGCGCATCTTCAAGAAAATGTACGACAAGGGCGATATCTATCTCGGAAAATATTCCGGCAAATACTGCACCCCCTGCGAGAGCTTTTGGACAGAGAGCCAGCTTGTTGACGGCAAATGTCCCGACTGC
>CAZHUG010000030.1:292-27367 GCA_964535405.1 uncultured Oscillospiraceae bacterium
TCTGTGCGTATCGCGCACCAGCTTCACCTGGGGCGTTCCGGTTGATTTTGCACCCGGACACGTGGTTTACGTTTGGGTTGATGCACTGTTTAACTACATGACCGCCCTGGGCTATATGAACGACAGCCGCGACGGATTGGATAAATATTGGCCGAATGCCGTGCATATGGTTGGTAAGGAGATAGTGCGTTTCCATTCCGTCATTTGGCCTGCCATGATCATGAGTGTGGAGGAACCCCTGCCGAAGAAGGTCTTCGGTCACGGCTGGCTTCTGCTCGGCGGCGGCAAAATGTCCAAATCAAAGGGCAATGTGGTTGATCCGTATATCCTTGCCGAGCATTTCGGTGTGGACGCTCTGCGATATTTCCTGATGCGCGAGTTCCCGCTCGGCTCTGACGGAAACTTCTCAAATGAGCTTCTTATTACCCGCATAAATTCCGACCTCGCAAACGATCTGGGAAACCTTTTGTCCCGCACGGTCGCGATGGTCGAAAAATACTTTGACGGCACTCTGCCCACAGAGCGCGTGCACGATTCTCTGGATGATGAGCTTATCGCAATGGCGGGCGCGCTGAAGGATAAGTACGAAAAGCTCATGGATAATTTCCAGACCCAGACCGCGCTTGATGATATTTTCAAGGTCATCTCCCGCGCAAATAAATACATTGACGAGACGACGCCCTGGATTCTGGCAAAGGACGAGGCAAACAACGCCCGCCTTGCAAGCGTCATGTATAATCTGCTCGAGACCCTGCGCATAACGGGCAGCCTGCTTCGCCCCTTTATCCCCGCAAGCTGCGAAAAGGTGTTTGCCCAGATCGGTGCGACCGCCGGGGAAACCGGCTGGGAGAAATCCGGAGTCTGGGGCGCATTGCCTGAGAACGTGACTGTTCACCGGGGCGAGACTCTGTTCCCGCGCATAGACATGCAGAAGGAGCTTGATGCACTTGAGTCACTGTCCGCGCCCGAGGCGCCGGCTGCGAAGCCTGTGCTGCCGGATGTCACAATTGATGAATTTTCCAGCTGCGACATGCGCGTTTGCAAAGTTTTGAACTGCGAGTCCATAAAGAAATCCAAGCGCCTGCTCCGCTTCGAGCTTGACGACGGCAGCGGCGAGACTCGCCAGATATTGTCCGGCATTGCCGAGTTCTATAAACCGGAGGAGCTTGTCGGAAAAACCGTTGTGGCAATCCTGAACCTCCCGCCGCGCAAGATGATGGGTCAGGAGAGCTGCGGAATGCTTATTTCCGCTGTCCACGAGGTGGATGGCAAGGAGGCGCTGAACCTGCTCCTGCTGGATGACGCGATTCCTGCCGGAGCACAACTTTGCTGAGGTGATATTATGGAATACAGGCAGTATTACAACAGGTTTGTCATGAGACTGGACCGGGGCGATGAGCTTTGTGCCTGTGTGACGCGGCTTGCCGCGCTTGAGAGCGTGACGCTGGGCTCAATTTCCGCCATCGGGGCGACGAATGACGTGACTCTCGGCATTTTCAACACCGGGACGAAGGAATACTTCAAGCGCCGCTATAACGAGCACGACTATGAGCTTGCCTCGGTCAGCGGCAACCTGTCTATGAAGGACGGCGAGCCGTATCTCCACCTGCACGCCGTTGTGGGCAATCCCCAGACTGGCGAGTGCCACGGAGGACACTTGAACGAGGCGCATATAAGCGCGACGGCGGAGGTCGTGATAGAAGTCATAGACGGCGAAATCGGACGCAAATTCTCCGAAGAGATCGGGCTTAATCTATTCGAGTTCTAAGCAAAACGAAGGCTGCGGCAATTTGCCGCAGCCTTCGTTTATAAAACTGAAAACCGGGAGCGGCTCATGCCGCTCCCGGTTTATAATTTACTCAGCCAAAGTTAAAATACTGCTTGGGATCGGTGGTTGCGCCGTTGACGCGAACCTCGAAATGCAGATGGTTCCCGGTTGATGTGCCTGTCGTGCCGACGAAGCCGATGACGTCACCCTGGCTGACAGATTGTCCGGCTGTGACGTTAAACGCGCTCATGTGAGCGTACAGCGTGACCCTGCCGCCGCCGTGGTTTACCAGCACATAGTTGCCGTAGCCGGAGCCTGCGGGGCCGATAGTGACCACACCGCTGTCAGCGGCGAGGATTGAGGTTCCGCCCGGTGCGCCGATGTCCTCACCGGAGTGGAAGCGCATCTCGTGGTAAATCGGGTGCATGCGCCAGCCGTAGGCGGAGCCGGGTGAATAGCCGGGCAGGGGCCATATGTAGGTGCCGGTGCTGGTGATGCTGTTTGCAGCCTCCTGACGCTCAAGCTCTGCGATCATGTTTTCAATCTGGGACTGGAGCGCCGCCTCCTGCGCGACTACGGCGTCGAAGGCCTCGCGGCTGACCTCAATCAGCGCCTCAAGCTCTGCGATGATCTTGTTGGCGGCCTCGATTTCAAGCTCCAACGCGGCCTTCACAAGCTCGTCCTGCTTTTCCTCCAGATCACCGAGCATGAGCTCATACTCGGCCTTGACCTGCTCGGTCTCCTCGCGTGCGGCTATGTACTGATCGTGCAGACGCTTGTCCGCCTGCATGATCTCTTTAATCATGTCGATGTTCGACAGCAGATCGGATAAGTTGCGCGAGCCGAAGATGATGGCCAGATAGGTGAAGGAGCCGTCCTCCTCCATGGCGCGAACATGCTTTTTATATGCCTCAAGCTGTTCGTCCTCGGCCTTTTGTGCGGCTTCAACCTCCAGAGACTTCTGCTCGACGAGCTTGGTGTATATATCTATCTGCTCGTCGATAAGCTCAATTTCCTGACGGTGCAGCTCGTTTTGCGCGTCAAGCGCATATTTCTGCGCGAGTGCGTTGTCCTGATCGCTCTTCAGAGCGTCAATTTCAGCCTGCATATCGTCGCGCTGATCGCGCAGCGCCTCCCGCTCGTCCTCCAGCGCATCAATCTGCGACTGTGATACCGCAAGTGAGGGAATCGAAAGAAATAAAGCCACGCAAAGCAGCAGTGATATTATCCTAGCGCATTTTTTCATGTGTATGTTTGCCTCCAAATTGCTTAGTTGAACGTAGCGACCACATCTTCGGGCGCTTCGGCGGGCGCGATTGAAATTGCGGTCAGAACGGGCCCCTTTCTGCCGTAGGAACGGTGGAATTTATAGTCCAGCCTTGCAGTGAGCGTGACCCAGGAGTCGTTTTCGATCTTATCCGCGTCAGGACTGACGCAGACGAGAGCCGCAAACTCAATATCATCTATACAGCAGGTCATGATATGCCTACCTATGACGAAGGAACCGCTGCCAATGTTCCGACGCTGGAGTGCGTGACCCTTGAAGCGGACGGTTTTGCCGGAATAGCGCTTGGGCTCGGCGGACATATCGCGATACCAGAGCGCATAGTCTCTGTCGTTAATCTCCACAATCGGCGCGTCAATGTCGAAGGGGAGGGGGTCTTCAATATCGTCATAGCGCACCTTGCCGTCGAGAGTCTCGTATGCAATGTCGGCACCGCGCGATGCGCCACGCACCAGCTTGTGATATTCCATCATATCCATGGAATCGGGCAGGTAGCGGTTAAACACGATTAGCTCCGCGCTCTTGAGCTTGTCATAGCAGAGCTGACGCATGTTGGCGTTATAGCTCAGTATGCTTCCGGCGTCGGCGAACATGAACTCCTGCGCGATACCCCAACCCTCGGGCAGGGCGGCGTAGAGACTGTCGAGCATCCACATGCCGTTATATTCGACAAGCAGCCGCTCGGCCCCTGCATCCTCTGCCCATGCCAGAAGATTTTCGGCCTTGAGCTCGGACTCATCCTCGATAGCCTTGAGCTTTACGTTGTGCGAGGCAAATTGCTCGGGTGAATATTCCTCAATGCCATCCTCGCAGACGAGCAGCAGAGTGTGCTCACCCGCGTTGAAGCGCTTGTCCTCCATGGTCTCCTGAATAAACCTGGTCTTTCCCGATTCCAGAAAGCCTGTGAACAGGTAAATGGGTATCTGCTTTGCGTCAGCCAATATTAAACAGCTCCTTTAGCTCCGGCTCGTCCAAACCTGCGCCGATGACACAGAATCTGCCCGTGACGGCGGCAGCGCCGCGGCGCAGCTCATGCTCGCCGGGCACATAGTCAAAATAAATGAACCCGTCGCCGTCTGCGGCATCCACATAGCCCTTGGCACGGAGAATTTGACCGTATCTCATGCTGTCAAGAGCGTCCAGAGCGGAGTTTAGCTCCTGCTCGCTGTAGCGCCTTGCGGTCTCGGCACCCCAGCTTGTGAATACCTCGTCGGCATCGTGACCGTGATGATGTCCGTGCTCATGCTCGCCGTGATCGTGCCCGCAGGCGCAGGCGCCGCTCTCGTCGTGATGGTGCTCGTGCTCACTGTGATCGTGCCCGCAGGCGCAGACGCCGTTCTCGTTATGATGGTGCTCATGCTCATGATTATGCCCATGATGCTCATGCCCGCAGTCACAATGCTCGTGATTATCTTCCCGGGTTGCCGCGAGGCGGTCGAGCTCGGCACGCAGGCTGTCCTCCTGCTCCATGGCGCGGCGCAGAGTTTTGCCGTCCAGCTCGTCCCAGGCGGTGGTGACGATGACAGCGTCTGCGTTTTTCTCGCGCAGGAGCGCGACACAGGCGGCAAGCTTTTCCTCGCTCATGCCCGCGGTGCGGGACAGTATTATTGTTCCGGCGTTTTCGACCTGGTTGCACCAGAATTCGCCGAAGTTTTTCATGTACATTTTGGCTCTGGTTGCGTCCACAACGGTGGTGAAGCTGCCGGGGACGAGCTCGGGATCGCCGACGCCCTGCACGGCGCTGATGACGTCGGACAGCTTGCCCACGCCCGATGGCTCGATAAGTATGCGGTCAGGATTAAACTCGGCCTTGACCTTCTTGAGCGCCTCGGCAAAATCGCCGACGAGACTGCAGCAGATGCAGCCCGAGCTCATCTCGGTGATCTCAATTCCGGCGTCAGCCAGAAAGCCGCCGTCAACGGAAATCTCTCCGAATTCGTTTTCAATAAGTACAAGCTTCTCGCCGGAATACGCCTCGGAAATCAGCTTTTTGATCAATGTTGTCTTGCCGGCTCCCAAAAAACCGGAGAAAATGTCTATTTTAGTCATAATATTCGCTTCCTTATTCATGAAAATACGGATATAATATTAACACCGAAGCACGTTTTGGTCAATCATTTCGCAAAGGAAACAAATACAACCATGAAAAAGTTAAGTCTGCTAATCGCAATTTTACTACTTCTGTCTGCCTGTGGGGGACCCGCCCCTGTGCCAACTCCGACTTCAACACCCGCGCCGACCCCCGAGCCCACACCCACGCCCGATCCTGTGCTGACCTATGCTGGGGAGCTTCTTGCGGGCATGACGGAGCGCGAAAAGCTCTGCCAGCTCATGATCGTGCGCCCGCAGCAGCTGGGGGAGGAGGCGCCGGTCACCGAATCCGGGCAGGGGACGCAGGAAGCCCTTGAAAAATGGGGCGTCGGCGGAATTATATACAGCGTGGATAATCTCGTCAGCCGCGAACAGACGGCTCAGATGATAAAAAATGCACAAAGCTGGTCGAAGCTCGGCCTTTTCATAAGCGCGGACGAGGAGGGCGGCAATGTCGGCAGGCTCATGTACAAGCTTGGCACCAGTTGGATAGATGACATGTACAGCTATAGGGAAGAGGGGGCGAACACTGCCTACAATAACGCGAACACGATAGCCAGGGACATGCTCTCGTGTCATTTTAACACCGACTTTGCGCCTGTGGCGGATGTCTGGACAAATCCCGAAAACACAGTGATAGGCGACAGGGCGTATTCTGACGACTACGAGCAGGCAGCGGAGCTTGTGGCCGCGGCGGTAAAAGGCTTCAAGGACGCGGGGCTCGTCAGCTGTGTCAAGCATTTCCCGGGGCATGGAGACACGCAGGAGGACAGCCACGAGGGCGGTGCGGTGGTCAGCAAGACCCTCGCCGAGCTTCGCCGCGGCGAGCTGCTGCCGTTTATCTCCGGCATGGAGGCCGGTGTCGACATGGTGATGATGGGGCACATGACTGTGCCGGAGATTGACGACATGCCCGCGTCACTGTCGCATGAGCTTACGACGGGGCTTCTGCGCGAGGATCTGGGCTGGCAGGGCGTCGTCGTGACAGATTCGCTTGACATGGGCGCGCTGTCCGCCTGGACTCAGGGGGAGCGCTGTGTGATGGCGCTTGCTGCCGGCTGTGATATCCTCCTGGGCGTCACGGATATCGAGGACGCGCTTCTGGCGCTTGAGGCGGCGGTGCTCGACGGCAGTCTCACGACAGAGCGCATTGACGAGAGCGTGCTGCGCGTGCTTATGCTGAAGATTGAACGCGGCATAATCGAGATGTGAAAACAGCATGTAGAATAGTAGTGGTTTGGCAACTGATTACTAAAAAACAAGAGGAGGTTTTACACAATGGGAGAAATAAGAAGATCAGCACACAGTAAGTGGAGATGTGAGTATCACATAGTATTTGCTCCGAAGTTCAGACGGAAAGAAATTTATGGGCTAGCTCAAGGGAAAAAGTAGTGTACATTCGCGGACAATTGGAAGAAGATTATACCAAAGATCAGATGACACTCAAGGAACACGTTGACCCGTTTACGGGTGGTAAGAATAAGTAGGCAAAAAGAGACAGCCGCTTAAGCGGCTGTCCGTGATTGTAATGCGGTGTCAAGCTTTCGATGCCCCTTGAGGGGCTAAGTCCGTATTTTGCCCTTCTATGGCATGTGCATAACCACTAGTTTACTAGTGGTTATGATTGCTATTCCGGAACGAATTTATCCAAATCTCTTGGTTTTTGTGTTTAAGAATGTTGGTATGTTTACATACATACTAAATAGGGGGGTCAAGTGGATGTCCAAGGATAGAAAAGCGTTTGTTAATTTCCTTCGAAAAAGTCCATAGTCCGTTTATTATTTGTCTTGCTTTATTATTCATGCCTTACTTCTCATCTGCTCAATAAACTCATCGCAAACCTCATCCATGTCTCCAACAATACCGTAGTCACAGTAGTTGAAAACCTGCGCATTGGGATCTCGATTAACGGCGACTATAGCATTTGAGCATACTCCTGCAATGTGATTTACTGCGCCTGACACACCGAACGCTATGTAAAGCCTTGGTTTTACCATTGTGCCCGATTGTCCAATCTGAAGCTTACATGGAAGGATTTCGCGGTCGCAAAGCGGCCGGGTGCAGGCAAGCTTTCCGCCGAGAAGACTTGCAAGCTGTCTGTATCTATCCAGGCTGTCTGCATCCTTCAGCCCATTCCCAACACATACTATGATATCCGTGTCCGTAATGTCTAATTCCGGGTCAATTTTATTCAATGTAAAATCCAGACGACGGGAGTGAATATCGTCAGGATTAAAATTTATAGTTTCGTTAATAACATCAATGCTCTCCTTTTCTGCGCAAGGAGTGTACTTAAAGGTGCCGGGCCTTATGGTGCCAACCTGTGGTCGAAGAATCGGAATAGTTATAACTGCCATTATCTTACCGCCGACGGCAGGTTCGATAAACTCAATATCGCCGGATTGTTCATTATAAACGAGCTCCATTGCGTCTGATGTACAACCGGTGTTTAGTTGAACCGAAAATCTTGGAGCAAAATCTCGACCGTTTATTGTGCCTCCGACAAAAATTGCCGAGGGTAAATACTTGAGGCTGAGCTGCGTGAAAACATTGGCGTAGGCATCAACACTGAATTGCTCGTAGCCTGTACCGTTGACTTTAATGATGCCGTCAATACCGCAGCTCTTTACCTTGATGATCTCGCTTTTGGGTAAATCGCCAATGATAACCGCCATCAATTTATCTTTCGATACGTCACAAAGCTTTCTAAGCTCACAGCATAGCTCAAGGCTGACAGAAGCTACAGTTTTACCATCATGCTCAATGTAAACCCACATGTTTTTGTATTTGGATTTATCCAATTTCTACGCCTCCTCGGACCATGCCCTTTTCGGACAGAATATCAATTAGCTTTGAAACAGAGACTTTTGTGCTGCCTTCGTCGATAACAAGACCGGGTTCAGGCAGTTCCGGCGGATAAATCCTCGGAACAATAGTACCTGAACCTGGAGCACCAATAAGCTTTAAATCCAGACCCTCGATATCACTTTCTCCGAGAGTTATAATAGGAGCCTTTTTGGCTCTCATCTTGCCCTTAAGATTAGGGATGCGGGTGGGAAAGTTTGCCTTTTCAACAGTTATGAGGCAGGGCAAATCCGCCTCTGAATATTCAACGCCATCCTCGAGCTCTCGATGTGCACGAACAACTTGCTTTTCCTCATCAATTTCATCAATAGTCAGGCACATAGATATCTGTGAGGCGTCAAAACGTTCTGCCAACTGTGAACCCATTTGACCGGTTGCGCCATCGAGTGACTCCTTGCCGCAGAATATGAGGTCGAACCGCCCAAACATTTTTGATGCCTGAACTATGGAGTAGCTGGTGGACAGTGTGTCAGCTCCACCGAAGCTTCTTCCGGAGATCAAAACAGCGTTGTCAGCTCCTACGGCAATGCACTCTCGCAGAACACTTTCTGCCTCCGGTGGTCCCATGGTTATACAGGTAATTTCTGCGCCATAGCGTTCCTTTATTTGAAGTGCGGCACTCAAAGCATTATTGTCCAAGGGGTTTAAAAGAGTCGGTGCCCCTTTGCGAACAAGGTTACCGGTTTCAGGATCCATATGAACAAGGTCCATGTCCGGCACCTGCTTAACGCATGTAAGAATTTTAAGCATTTTTATTCTCCTGTTTAGATTTTGGACTGATTGGTAAGCCAAAGAGCGTGATCTTTAAAGCAACTTTTCGGGGTTTAATATGCCATTCGGGTCAAGAACAGCTTTTATTACGGACGCCTTTGCGTACTCTTCGGGACAAAGAGTCTTAAACAAAGATCTCTTTGAAACACCAACGCCGTATTCGCCTACTATACATCCACCAAACTCGGCACACTTTTTTAAGACTGCATCCGAAAACTCGTTCATAACAGAGTAAAGCGCATCCTTTGCAAGCTCGGATACAACGTGGATGTGTAGCCCACCGCTTCCAACGTGGGCATGAGGCATAACTTTTATCCCTTTTTCATTTCCTGCTTCTTTTGCAAATTCAATTAACTCGCACATCTTTGTAGCCGGAACATCTATGTTGATTTCACTGCTACTTCTTGCGCCAACTTCCATGGATGTGTGGAATGCATCGTAAGCATCAAACACTTCGCGCTTAAGCGACGGAGAGTCAACGACCAAAACATCAAGACATTCAAGCTCTTCAGAAAGCTCCGCAATAGCCTCGAGAAGTTCGTCCAACTGATCGTCTGTTTCTGCTTCGAGCGTAAGCATAAGCGTTGCCGCCACTTTTCCACCATCCAGATTGATCGGGAAAACCGAATTTCCCGTTACATTTCCAGAAAACTCAATCAAGTCAGTGTCGAGATACTCCAAAATTGCAGGGGCGTATTCATTGGAATCTTTAATTGTGATTGCTGCATTTATACAGCTTTCTGTGTCGGCAAAGGGAAGAAGCAGCGTCACGTCGCAGGCGGGTTTGTCAATGAGCTTTAAACTGAGCTCTGTTATGACAGAAAGCGTGCCTTCAGAGCCCAAAACCGATGCATACTCCGGCCTGTCGGAAAGCCTTGTAACACTACCATCAGACAATACTATCACGGCATCAAGAATATAATCCTTTGTGCTGCCGTACTTGAGAGCACATGGACCCGCAGCATTGGTGGAAGCATTACCGCCGATTGTTGCAGTCTTCTCGCCAGGATCAACGGGATAGTAAAGGTTATTCTTTGCGGCCTCGGCCTTAATGTTCCCAAGCAGGACACCGGGCTGAGCGACCATGGTTTTGGTTACTGTGTCAACAGAAATGATCCTGTTCATATCTTTTAATGAAAGAACAACACCATCTTTTACAGGAACCGATCCGCCTGCCTTACCTGTACCGGCACCTCTGACGGTAACAGGCACATGATTTTGGTTGCAAAGTGCCATTATCGCGGAAACAGCTTCTGTGGAGTCGACTGAACATACGGCGTCCGGTGTGCCGCTAAGGTTGGGAAGCTCGTCATGGCAGAAGTCTGCACCAATTTCATCTGCAATCATGCACCGTTGCGCGCCGACTATTGAACAAAGCTCATCAATAATACTTTTGCTTAACATTTTTCCTCCTAAATCTCAAACCTAAATGATTTGATTTCATGGCTTTTCAATAATGATTGTCAAATACATCCTCCGACCTTACAGACGGAGGATGTATTATTCGTGTTGAGCTTTATGTTAGATGCTTGCTGCCAAACGATATCCAGCGCTCATTGCGTTGGGAATCCTTGCAACTTCAACAGCATCGCCTATGCGATCAACCTTGGGAAGCTTATCGCATACGGCATCGTAGATGCCCGTGAAGGGCTGAGCACCTGTAGCAATGATAACTGTATCTGCAGGAAGCTCAAACTTGCCCTCTGCATTTTCAACAACAACGCAGTCCTTCTTAATTTCCAGAACCTTAGTCAGCTTAAACATCTTAACACCAAGCTGTCTTACGCGAGCCATTATGGACCAACGGCAGCCGGGGTTGATATCGGGAGCAAAACGCTTGCCCATCTCAACAATACTGACCTTGTGGCTGCCGTTGTTCAGCATTTCCTTAAGCTTTTCGTATGGTTCTGCATCAAAAATCATATGGAATCTGAGCTGCTCGGCAGAAATTGTGCCAATCTCGCCAACATACATTGCCGTTTCCACACCGACGTCACCGCCGCCTACAACGACGACATTGTGACCAAGTTCTACCTTGTCCTCAAGAACATCCCATGCATGAACTACCTGGGCACCGTCCTCGGTGGGAATTGGGGGCATTGCAGCCCTTGAGCCGCAGGCAAAAACAATGCGGTCGAATTCTTTACCAGCTTCGAGAATATTCTCCACTGTTGCTTCCTTGTTAAGGGTGATCTCAACACCGAGATTGCGGATTGTTCTCTCAAGCCAGTGTCCAATCTTTCTGATGTCGCCTCTTCTGGGAGGAGTTGCAGCATATTCGGTTAAGCCGATGGCGCGGGCTCTCTTTTCCCAAATTGTAACCGTGTGGCCACGCAGAGCCGCAACACGGGCAAACTCCATACCTGCGGGACCGGCGCCGATAACCAAAATGTTCTCAGGATTTTCGGACTTTGACTGAGTGGGCAGAAGCCCGGCGGCATCTTTAAGTTCGGACTCTCTGTTGCACTCGTAGTTGCTGATGCAGCTGATTAGCTCACGCTTGATGCCAGCGTCAAGGCAACCCGCATTACAGCCTATACAAGGACGAATCTCATCATAGTGACCATCTTTGCCTTTATTGACAATGTCAGGATCACAGAGCAGAGGACGTCCCATAACGACCATGTCAACATCGCCGCGCTCAACCAATTCCTCGCCCGTGGGAATATTCATACGCATACCCTGCATGACAACACAGTTTACACGCTTTTTAATTCCTGCCCCGAGATAGGCATAGGTTGCGTTGGGCAGTTCCATGGTGACAAGAGGAACGGAGCTCTCGTGCCAGCCTGCCGTTACTGAGATTGCGTCAAGAGCACCTGTTTTATCCAGCATTTCGCAGATGTCAGCGATGTCCTTTGAGTCACAGCCTCCGGGGATAAAATCAGTACCGCTGATACGGATAGTTACGGGAAAGTCGGGGCCTACTGCCTCACGAACGGCAAGCAGGGATTCTCTCATAAAGCGGGTGCGATTTTCAAAAGAACCGCCGTACTCATCGGTACGAAGATTTGTTACGGGAGAGAAGAACTGACCGTGCAGATAACCGGAATTGGTTTCAATTTCAACGCCGTCAAAACCCGCTTTCTTTGCACGCAGGGCAGCTTCTGCCTGGTAGCGCACAAAGTCGTTAATCTCATCGATAGTCATCTCTCTGGGAATCTGATAGTCATTATACCTTGATGTTGTAACAGAGGGAGCTACAGCTTCGCCACCTGTAAACTGGGCAATTGCGTATCTGCCCATATGAACGATCTGTGCAAATGTCTTGCTGCCTTCGGCATGAATTGCATCAGTAAACTTCTTCATAGACGGGATATATTTATCGTCAGTAAGTATAGGGCCGTTAACAGGGTCAAGATGATTTGGATCGTACATTATATTTGCGAGCACAATAAGACCTACGCCACCCTTTGCACGCTCAATATAGCATTCAATCAAGCGCTCTGTAACACAGCCGTCAACATAGTCAGTTGTACCAAGACCCATAGGCGCCATAACAACTCTGTTTTTTAGCTCAAGACTATTAATTTTAATTGGCTGATATAGCTTTTTCATTTTTTCCTCCTCAATGATTTGTGTTTTTTATTTGCCACGGTAGCCGGAATCATATTCAATCTTCATCTTGTTGCTATCATACAGAGACTGAACATATTCTCTGTCAAAGCCCAGCTCTTCCAGAATATCCTCATTGTCCTGGCCGATGCATGGCATTCCACGCCATATTTTGCCGGGATTGTTCTTGAGAACTGGAACAGTGCGCGGTCCTTTAATAACATCGTCGTGTGTAGATTCCCACTCGGTGTAAAGTCCTCTTGACTTGAAGTAGGGGTGGTCAAGCGTATCACCCAGCTTGTTGATTCTTGTGCAGGGCACTCCGGCATCAAGAAGAATTTTCTCAACCTCAAAAGATGTGTGCTCCTGGCAGAACTTGTTGATTGCAGCTTCAAACACAGGAGCATGCTCATAGCTCATCATAATGTAGGGCATAGTTCTGGGGAACAGTTCTCCGCCGTATTCGAGGCCGAATATGGGCATTGCCTTGGAAAGCGCATTCGGGGAAATAATCAACATATATATACATTCGCCATCTTTGCAACGGTATGCACCATAGCCGGCCGCTGTGGTGCTGTGAGATCCCTCGCGGACAGGTGCCACTCCCTCATTCATCAAGCGCATAATGTAGAAGCCGGAACAACGAATCATTGCCTCAACCTGAGAGACGTCAATACTTTCTCCCTTGCCGGTTTCACGGGCGTGATACAATGCTGCAAGTGCAGCAGAAATTGCTGTAAAGCCTGAATAGTAGTCAGATACCTGCGGGAATGCAAGAACAGGCTCTCTGTCAGGGAAGCCGTTCATGTCCATAAATCCGCTGAATGCCTGCCCGATGCCGTCGTAGGACGCCCGGTTAACATATTCGGGTAAACCGAACTGGCCATAGCCTGATATGTGAGCAATAACAAGCTTGGGGTTAATCTTCCAGAGTTCTTCATCTGACATGCCCCATTTCTCAAGCTGTCCGCCTCTATATGCCTCCATAAGAATATCAGTGCTCTTAAGAAGCTCATAAAAAACCTTGCGACCTTCATCGCACACAACATCAAGGCAAAGAGCGCGGCTATTGCGGCGGTCAAGTTCCTGACCCATGCCCTTTGATATGAAGAACGGGCGGGACGGATCTCGTGCTTTGGGATTTTCAATGCCGATAACATCTGCGCCCATATCGGCGAGCATTGTTGCTGCGAAGGGGCCTGCTATTGCTGTGGTCATATGAACTACTCTGACACCATGGAGAGGACCAAAAGACGGTAATTCGCTGGTTTTCATAGTAATTTATCCCTCTTTCATTTTATTTATCAGTGTTTTCTTTTTCAATAGTAATTGCCTGTAGGGCTCTCTTATCTACCTTGCCCACGGAAGTGTAAGCGAGGCTATCAAGGAAGAACACCTTCTTCGGCTTTTTGTAGCTTGCAATTTCTTGTCTCACAAAGTTGATAACATCTTCTTCGGACAGAGTCTCACCCTTTTTGAGCACAACCGCTGCCGTGACCATTTCGCCGTAGTCGCTGTCGGACGTGCCAAATACTGCAGCCTCAGCAATCTTAGGATGCTTTAATATTGCCTGCTCAACCTCGCTGGGGTAAACTAATTCACCGCCACTTTTAATAACAAAGTTATTTCTGTCCTTGAAGTAATAATAGCCCCTCTCATCCCTGAGCAGATAATCTCCGGTGGGGAACCAACCGTCAACGAAGGGGCTGGGTCTGCCGATGTAGCGGCAGAACATGCCTGCCGCACGACCGTAGCATTCGCCTGTCTCACCGTCGGGAACGGGATTGCTATCAGCGTCCACAAGCTTTATCTCGGTGAAAGGAG
The DNA here is from genome assembly GCA_964535405.1 of uncultured Oscillospiraceae bacterium. Lineage (GTDB taxonomy): Bacteria > Bacillota > Clostridia > Oscillospirales > Oscillospiraceae > Scatomorpha. Next base: position 14,452 of record CAZHUG010000030.1, read on the forward strand.
ATGCCTTGCCAATGCTGGTTGAAATCCTGGGATTTGCCTCATATTCCTCGCGTGAATACACATGCATTGTTTCTGCGGCGTTCTCCGTTGCGCCATAGCTGGTGTTGATTTTTGCATTTGGGAATGTTTCAAACACTTGAGCGGCAAGATCCATGGAGCTTGCGCCGCCGGATAGCATTACTATTTTGACGGAACCCAGGTCATACTTCTGAAGGTCGGGAGAGCTTTTGATTCTGTTGCACAGCGAAGGGGGAAGCAAAAGCAATCTTGTAATACGGTACTTATCAATCGCCTTAATGATCTCAACACTGTCCATTTTCTCCAGGATTGTCAGGCAGCCGCCTGCAACTGACACCGGCAGATAAATCCCGATACCGCCCTGATGAAACATGGGGTTAAACAGGAGAAAATTATCCTCGTAGCTGTAATCAAGAGTGCCGTACAATCTGGGCAGAAGCGTTCTCATAAGCATCGCCTTATGCGTTGCGACCGCAATTTTAGAGTTTGCACTTGTGCCGCCGGTTGTAAGGTACTGTGCGGGATCATCGGGTCCTACGTTGGGCTTAAACTGCCATTCCGGGTCACCGTCCCTGAGCAAATCTTCAAGCTCAAGTTCTCCTGCGGTACCGTTGCTGATGTATAGCATGTCCTCGCAAAGCTCAGGCTTGAAAGCGGCCATGCAGTCGCTCCATGCTTTGTCGTAAATAAGGACCTTACATTCGCTCAGCTTAATGTGTTCGAGAATGTTTTCCGCCGTAAGTCTCCAGTTTAACGGCATGAGAACGCAGCCTAATTTGTGTACGGCGTAAAACAGGCTGAAGAAATCAACCCCGTTATACATTAAAAGTCCGATGGTCATGCCGGGTCTGCACCCGAGTTTGTACAGGCTGTCAGCCAAAGCGTTTACCCTTCGATCAATGTCTCGAAAAGTAAAAGTCTTATCCTTAAAAATAAGTGAAGGTCTGCGTGAATAACTCGCCGCTGTGCGCTTGAACAAGTCATAAATTGTGTACATTATTTCTGTCACCTCATTTTATAAGCTCGGTCAGCTTTGCAATGACCTGTGCGGTATCACCAACCAAGCCGTAATCACTTTGTTTAAACATGGGTGCGTTTTTATCCTTGTTCACACATATTATCAGACCAGAGTTGTTGACACCAACGGTGTGCTGAATCTGTCCCGAGATGCCTAGGGCGAGATAAACATCGGGCTTAATTATAGCACCGGAAACACCCACATACCGTTCCTTCGGCAGCCAAGCCTCTTCCTCTGAAATAGGACGAGTGCAGGCAAGTTCGGCATCGAGTAACTGTGCAAGAATTTGTGCTGCATTAAGATTTTCCGGATTTCCAATGCCCCGGCCTATTCCGATTACCTTTTTCGCAGAACCCAGGTTGACGCTGGAAACGCTTTTTTTCATTGAAGAAACAAGCTTTATACCCTTCATTTCTTCAGGCTCTACGATTTCTATATTTTTGCTTCTTGTGATTTCATTTTGCGGAAATATTCCTGCACCGACACATACAACCGAGATACTTCCACTGCACTCCGTCTTGTTTGCACTGCCACCGTAGCTCATACGAACAGAAGTAAAACCATCCTGCGTATATGTCAATTCTTTGCAGTCGGTAAGTACGCTTGTACCTAGCATTGCGGCAATATAGGCAGCAATATAGCGGCCATCGGTATTCTGTTCAACAAGAACAAGCTGCGCCTGTTCTTTTGAAACTATATCCATAGCGGCATGGACGCAGGCGATTCCGTTTTCCGCATTTACTATATAAGCTTTTTCCGTGCATACAGCGGCATCATTGCCAACAAGTGAAATAGCGACAACGCTGTCGCAGAATCTTTGGGCTCCGCAGATAAGCTCAGAGGCTGCAGCTGCGCTTGAAGCAATAACAATTCCTTTCATATCAGCCCTCCTTTCTTCAGCCTCGGATAAGCTTCGCTATCTCAGCAAAGTTCTCATCGCTGGGGTTCTCGTAAACAACCTGCTTGCGCTCTTTTTGGGCTGAAGCCAGCACGCTGACGGTTTTAACCTCACTTTGAATATCAAGTCCCAGCTCTTGGACATTCAATACTTCAAGCGGCTTTTTCCCAGCTCCCATAATATTCTTTAAGGTGGGGATGCGCGGCTTATTGATATCTGCTGTCACGCTTATTGCTGCCGGGAGCTTTACAAGCAGCTCCTCATCTGATGCGGGAGCTGAACGAAGCACCATTAATTCGCCGTCATTAAAATCAATTGATTTGACTGCATTAATGGTGTTCCAGCCGAGAATGGCACCTGTAAGTACACCGGTCTGCTGAGCATAGGCATCGCCTGAACCCTCACCGAAGAGAACAAGGTCAACATCACCAATCTTCTCTATTGCCGCCGCCAGGGTTTTGGCAACGGTAAATGCATCAGCCGAGTCAAGTCTTTCATCTTTTACGCCGACCATTTTTTGGGGACCTCTTGACAAAACTGCCTTTTTTTGCTTTGTGTTGTCAATGATCTGTCCTGCGGCAGTCAAAGCTATCACCTGACTTTCGGGAACATGGCCTGCAACTGCCATTGCTGCCTCAATTGCATTCATGTCATACTGGCCGATCTCCCATGCTGACTCCGAAAAATTAAGACTAAGGTCTTTGTTAATCTGTATGCTGTCAGTATTAGGAACGTTTTTGTAGCAAACTACTATTTTCATTTATGATCTCCTTTTAAGGACAAGTGCTGCATCACTGCTTGGCTTGTTAGATCACTTGTATTTTTTCAAAATCTGACGGCTGGAAGTGTGAATCATAATCTGATCGGTACCACCGCCGATGCGGTTAAGGCGCATATCACGCCAGAATCTTGAAATACGACAATCTTCGGTGTATCCAATGCCGCCCATAATCTGAAGTGCATCGTCAACGACCTCAAAGCCTGCTCTTGCACAATAGTACTTTGCAAGTCCGGCCTCTGTACGAACGGACATGCCACTATCCTTGCGCCATGCAGTGTAGTAGCACAGATGCCTCATATTGAGAATCTTGGCATAGCTCTCGGTAATCATTTCCTGGATCAGCTGGAACTTGCCGATAGTTTTGCCAAACTGAACTCTCTGATTTGCATATCTTGCAGCATCCTCAAAGGCGCATGTAGCCATACCCATTGCGTTTGTTGCCATGATAAGGCGTTCAATCTCAAAGTTCTTCATTTCCTGCATAAAGCCGTTTCCGATTTCACCGACAAGTGCGCTTTCGGGTAGCTCAACATTCTCGATGTAAATATTGCACAGAGATCCGCTGTGCTGACCAATTTTATGCATATCGGTAATCTTGATGCCGGGAGCATCATTCGGAACAAAGTACATTGATGCGGGCTGACCTTCAATGTCTGCTTCGGCGCACATGAGGAGAATATAGGGAGCTTCCTTAGCACCCGTAATGAAGCACTTGTGTCCGTTAATTATGATCTTGCCGTCTTTATGAGTGACAGTAGTTGCAAGGTTTGCGCTTTCGGATCCCGCCTGAGGCTCGGTGAGTCCCAGCGAGAAACACATCTGACCCGTTGCAAGCAGATGGTCAAACACTATCTTTTTCTGCTCCTCACTGCCAAAGGTAAGCATATCATCTATCTGAAGTGCATTGCCCATGCAAGTGGTGGGGAATCCTCGGGAGGCGAGTCTTTCTGCAACGAGAACAAGTGTAATAAGGTCCACCTGTGTTCCGCCGTATTCCTCCGGAATACCAAGCAGACCAAAGCCTTCATCAAGGAACGCCTTGTCAAACTCAGATGTGGGCTCATTCTTCTGCCATTTCTCCGCAAAGTAATTATCGTCGAAGCCGCAGGTATCAATAAATTGGTCTAAACTTTCAAGCAACAGCTCTTGTTCTTCCGTAAGTTTAAAATCCATTGTAATCCTCCGATTGTAAATTATTTGTTTAGCATTATGCTGTATTACGGCAGGCTCGCAATAGCCCACCGCAATACAATTGATTGTTTATCCCAGGGCAGTGGTCTTTTTTACTACAAACCCGCTTATCTCCTCATCAGAGTAGCCGAGTTCGCGCAGGATATCCTCCGAGTCCTGACCGGAAAGTGGAGCTTCGCGCCAGATCTTGCCCGGATTGTTCTTTGCACGAGGTACTATATTGCTCACATAGAGGTCTCTGTCCTGAATTTGGCTATGGACCTTTATCAGTGACTGCCTTGCCTGGAAATGAGGATGATCCACCATTTCATCGTAGCTGAGCATACAGATTGCAGGTACACCCGCCTCAGACATTGCCGTCTCAACTTCCTTAGCTGTATGCTTCATACAGTATTCTCCCAAAGCCTTATCCCAACGGATGCCTTCTGGATCAAAGTCCCTGTATATGGGCTTTGCCGGGAATTCTTCACTGCCGAATTCCACGCCCATTACCTTTGCAGCTGCAGCCATAGGCTTCGGGCCGAAAACGAGCATATAAACATAGTTGCCGTCGCCGCACAGATAGGCGTTATATCCTGCGGTGCGACCGTTGAAGTTGCCCGGCTCAAAGTGCAGCGGGTGATCTTCATCCAAGTTCCATGCACAAACACCCTTATCAAATGTGCAACGCAGAACCGCCTCATACTGGCAAACCTCGATGCTTTCACCCTTGCCGGTTTTAAGCAGTTTAATATAAGCGGCCAAGGCTGAGCCGAAACTAAACAGTCCGCTGTAAAAGTCCGTAACAAGGGGGGCTGCCGCAACAGGTGCCCGACCCTTTACATAGTTGGCATACATCATGCCGCCCATAGCCTGGGCAATGGGGTCGTAACATGCACGGTTTGCATACTCGGGAAGACCGCTTGAGCCAAAGCCCGAAAGATGCAAAATTATCAGCTTGGGATTTGCCTCCCAAAGCACCTCGTCTGACAGCCCATATTTGTCAAAGGAGCCGCCTTTTGATGCCTCGAGGAAAATATCGAGGTCCTTAACCAAACGAAGAAACACCTCCTTGCCCTCGGGGGTGGTGTAATCAAGCTTAAGACTGCGCATGTTTCTGCGATCCTGATCAAGCTGAAGGGGGAGCCCCGTGCGTTCGATGGGGATTCTCGTTGCAGGTTCAAGCCAAATAACATCGGCGCCGTGGTCGGCCATCATGGAGCCACAGAAGGGACCTGCTGCAGAAACAGCAGAAAACGCAAATCTTACGCCGCTTAGCATTCCAAATTCAGGAATATCAGATTTCTTTGCCATAATGATTCCTTTCTTATACTAATTCATATTTAACCGATATAGCCGAGCATCTGCCACCAAGGCACGCTGGCAGCGATAGCAATTATATTAATTACAATGTACGCCCACGCTGAAGGAACTACATCTTTGTGCGCGATCCTACCGCCGGAAACACCTTCGGCGGAAATAACTGTTGCAAGCTGGAAGGGCATTACAAAGACCTGAGCGGAAAGCATAACGGTGAATGCAATGATGAGCGGATTGATGGTGGTGCCGGAAAGCAGAGTAATAAATACAGCTGCCTGAGCAGGACCCTGCACCATTGCAAACATCAGCGCCGTAACAACCAGGCACAGGATAATGAGTAGCAGAACAGGAGTGTCCATGAACGGAGTAATTGCAGGAGCAACAAGACCGGAAATCCATGCGCCGACACCTGTTATACCGAGCAGTGTGATAACGCCGAGGATACCGCCAACGAGAACAACGATGGGCCAAAGAATCTTGGTCATAAAGTCCATTCCGCTGAACAGACCGCAAGCGGTCATAAGTACCCAAGAGATAATTGCAACTGCATATGTGGGAACGCCGTGAGTTTTCTCTGTCATCCAGGCAGCGATGGTAAGAACAAGAATGATAAGCGCATATAGTTCTTTCCTTGACATAGGACCGAGTTCATCGATCATGACCTTAATGTCAGTCTTGGAAAGAGGCTTGCCTTCCTTACCGGGTTTGTAAAATACAAGGCTGACAAGTATGGTGAGAGCAACCATAATAACGCCCCACACCAGAAAAATCTTGAGCCAGCCGAACCACGTGAATGTATCGGGAACCATTGCAATAATAACTGCCACAACCACGCCACCGGTGAGGAACATACATCCGCCAAAGTTTGTGATTACATTTACTACATTAAACAGACCAATCGCGCCCTTGCTGTGGGGCTCATATCCCATCTTATCGCCTACCATGCCTGCGAGGGGGACAAGAATACTGCATTTAGCAGTTGTGGAAGGTACGCAGGGTGCGCAAACTAAGCTTGCCAGGGAAAGACCGAGCACCTGACCGGTATAGTTTCCGGGGAAAAGACGCATGATGTTAAGTGCCAGCCGGTTGAGAAGACCGCTGTTGGAAAGAGACGTTGCAAGCCCGAATGCGCCGATGAGGAGCCAAACGGTTGTGCCCGAGAATGCGCCGAAAGCCTCAGCAGTTGTACCACACTTCAGTGCAACTGCTGCTACCAAGGCAGCCAAAGTGCTCATGTGAGTCGGAATCAGTTCAATAACCATCATGGCAACCCACCAAATGAATATGCCAAGGAATACCATGCCCGTTTTTTCAAGGCCGGCGAAGGGTTCAATGACCGTAAAAACTACAGCGAGCAAGGTAGTCAGTACGAATACTGACAACTTAATGATTTTTTTCTTATCCATGTTTACGCTCTCTTTCTTCCGTTTTCGTTTTTTCGCCAGGAACGATGGCATGCTACATCGCCTCCGACAAGTTTGTTCAAATTATAACGTATTATTTTTAACAAATGTTTTGCAGGAATTGCAGGTTTTTTGACAAAGTTTGCACCGAGCAGGCTTTGTCCATAATTTGACATTTATCAACCCCCTCTACGCACCATAAAAAAAGCCTGATATTTACTTATTTTGCATATTAGCCCAATTAAGAACATAAAGTTCATGCCATAAACCCCTGTTTCTGAAGTGTTTACCAATTAAAGAGCCAAAATATTGTTAGAAAGCTACAAATTTTATGTAAAGAAAAAACCACAAGCCACGATTGTTGCACAACAAAATAGGGGTTGGCTTGTTAATTTTTTGTTAAAGCCTTGTTTACCTTTAGTGATTATTATGTTAATATATTTGACATAACACCTGATGGAGGAAAACCTGATGCAAAAGTTCTCCGGAATATACATTCAGCTTTTTGGTAATCCAACCGTTTTTTTGAACGGTCACCCCACAAAGGTTAGTCGAAAGAGAGTGCGTGCTCTATTGTTTTATCTTGCGACTGAGAATAAAGCCGTATCACGACGCAATCTTGCATATATGCTTTGGCCGGATAAGGAATATAGTGTAGCTGCTCAAAATTTAAGCATTTATCTTACCTATCTCAAAAAAGAACTGGTTGAGGATTCTATTGTAAGCTCGGTTGACAGAATTGAGTTGGCAGCTTCAATCACCTCTGATATTACTGTTTTTAACAAGCTTTCTCAAAGCAAGAATCCTGATGAACTGTTAAAAGCATCGAGCCTCATTCATGAACAATTTCTTGACGGCTTTATTTTGCAAAACTCAGACACCTTTGAGCAGTGGACTCTTCAGATGTCGGAGCATTGGCAGCAACGTTTTGTGAGTATCTCAACAAGTGCGGCAAAAGCGTTAAAAAAATGCGGGCGTTATGAGGAGGCAATAACTTGCCTTGACAATGCAGCAAAGATTGATCCCATGCATGAGGAGGTCTGCCGACTTAGAATGGAAGTTTTTATGTCCATCGGGCGAAGAAGTGAGGTTACCAATGTTTATTGTGAGCTTGTTTCATTACTTAATAATGACTTAGGTGTTTCCCCGTCGCCTGAAACGATGCTGTGCTATCAGCAGATGATATCATCGGAAGTCTCGACGCAGGTTGATGAAAAAAAAGCCCGCCCTTCACTTTTGGGCGGCAAGGAAATGATATTTGTCGGCAGACATAGGTTGCTGAACTATCTTCTTAACAGTGATTTGAATCGCTTTGTTCTTGTTTCGGGAAAATCCGGCATAGGCAAAACAAGGCTTGTCAACACCTGTATCCAGCGCAGTAAGTGTTACTCTATAGCACTGACTTTTCGCCATAAGGAAAGCGAGAGTCCATACTTTGGTATAATCAAATTCCTTAGAAGTACTATTTTTGATAAGAGCAATTTAGAGGAAGTGAGGTGGGTAGCAGAGAAAATTAACAGCGATGATTGGAGCACGCTGTGCTTTCTTGTCCCAGAGTTTATGAATTTTCTACCCTGCATTTCACGTCCAACCGCAGTTTCCGTTTCAGAAATCAAGGTTGCATTCGAGAGCTTCCTTCATTATCTTGTTAACGGTAGGAAGACTATTTTCTTCATTGATAACCTACACTATGCAGATACATCTTCCCTTGAAATAATCCAATATATAAGATGTCAGGCTTCATTGGACTGTATAACCATTTTCTCGACATATCGTCCCTCTCTGTCGAACAACTCTATAATAGCTTTCTTAAATGTTTTACAACGCGATAGTCTGCTTCAGATAATAAATCTCGAAAAATTGGATGACACAAGTATGCTGGAGCTTTTGCTCTATTATTATCCGGATATTGACTCGGAATCGGCAAGTAATCTTGTGTCGCTTGCCGATGGCAACCCATTCTGGATGGAAAGAATACTTCTTGGGCTTGACTCCGGTTACAGTGTGTTTTCGGGTCAAAATTCCCTTGTTCAGCTTTTTGAGCAGAGTTTTTTGTCGCTATCACAGCAAGCAGAAAATGTGATATATATTCTTGCGGTTGTCGGTGAGTCTATTGACTTGCGATTGTTCAAGGAAATCTGCACAATGCATACCGAGCACGGCGAGGATGATTCCGAGAAGATTTATAAGGAACTATTTCTTGCAAATCTCCTGTCAAAGGAAAGTTCCATGAATATTCGTTTTTCCCATTCCCGCATATATGAATATACTCTGGACAGAATGAATAGGAGTTTTGTAGATACAAAAAACTTGCAAACGTTGATAGCCAGAGCGATGATAAATGTATACGGGAACAACATTGTTGGGCAGCAATTAGTGAGCATAACAGATCATTTAGTTGCGGGCACACACCCGAAAAGTTGTGCTGAATACGCAACTAGAGCCGGCGAATATCTCATGTCTATTGAAAATCCCGTTGCCGCAGTTAAATACTATAAGCTTGCATACTCATATCTTGATGTCCCGACTAAGTTTAATGCATTGCTTAGCTATTATTCAGCAATGCTGCAGTTGGGTTGCAACTATGAGGCTGATGCATACATACACGAGGCGCTTCATATTGCCGAGAAAGACGAATACGCCGAATACATGCTGATCTTCCGAGCCTTGAGCAAACTGAGTCAACATGGTGAGTATTTGGAAATATTTATGGGGTGCGCACCATGTTATTCAATTGAGCTTGACTCCGATATAGAAAAATCACTTCTTGAGGCAAAACCGATTGCAGGCAACAAAAACAACTATTTCCTTCTCAATCACATTTATTATTATTTGTATATTTATTATTGGATAAAAGGTGATTTTAATAATGCACAGGTCAATATGCAACAAATAATAGACTTGAATATAACGAAAATTTACACCAATAAAATAAGCACAAATATGTTAGCCTATTCTGCCCTTAGAGATATAATTAATCTCTTTACCTACTCTAGTAGCTATAAGCTTGTTGAAATGATTCGTCTTGAGGAACTGTTTTATAAAAGTGCCCCTTTGAAGTGTTTTTCTTATATAACACTTGGCTCAAAAAGTCTTCTCTTGAATTATCATGGAAACAATGAAGAAGGAATTCGCCTTATGAACGAGGCAATTTCACAACTTAGGCGATCTGGAAACAGTATAGCATTGGCAAATGCTCTTGCAGTACAGGCAATGATTGTCGGAAAGACAAACCGAGAAAAGTCATATTCCATGAACTATGAAGCCAGACAGCTTGCCAAAGCCAACAACGCAAGGTATGTCCTTGTAAAAGCACTTGTCGGACTTGTAAAAACATGCTCCGATATAAACGATGCAAAGAAGTATTATAATGAGCTTGCAAAAATAGCAGAACAAATAGGCAATGATTCGCTTGATTCCAAGCTAAAAGCTTCAGAAAGATTATTAGAATCCAAAGTCTAACCGTTTAGCTGACACAACCATAGCAATCCGAACATCCTTGTGTTGGAATGCTGTGGTTGTTTTCTGTTTTCTCTAACGCATTGAAAACGGTTTATTTAGCAAGTAAAATATTAAAGGAAGCACAAATAGCCCCAAAAAGGAAACAAATAGTTTGAGTTCTCATTAGTACTGCGTTGCCACGGCTTGTGCGTTCCGACTGAACGCTGTTAAAGTTTGCATTTCTGGTCACTCTACACTTTCCGCGCCTGGGAAGATGGGTTTTGGGGACTGATTTTAGGCTGTACGGTGTTTTTTTACTGTTCAAATGCTATCGTTATATTGTTACCTTGATTATCTCTCTCCCAGTGATGGCGAAAGGCAGTCCATCATGGACCTCCTTCCCAGCCGGTATTGGCCCATCTGCGGTATCGAAGACATTGCCCGCAATCACGCTACAATTAATTGAGAGGTATAATAAAATAGCTATTTCAACGTACGTTTCATAGCATTGAAAATACTAGAAATTGAAAACCCCGTAGCCCATGGTAAGCGAAACGGTGTAGAAGTACCGGAAGGAGTACGACGACCCGTGCTTCTGGCATACATCTACGGTTGCACTGATGCTGTCTAGGCGGGAATACCTTGGCCACACAGTGAACTTCAAGACCAAGCGGAAGGAATATGAGCAGAGTAATGCCAGAGCTGCAAAGCTGGATGCAGAAATTCTGCGCACCTTTATAAAGAGAATTGTGGTGACGGGCACCATGCCGGAAAAGAAGGGCATAGGAATTGAAGTGAAGCTGAGGCACACCTAGGATGGCGAATACAAGACCTATCTACCCCAGCAGAATAGGAAAACGGCATAGCCGATTACTAGACTATGCCGTATCCTAAAAATCACTAACGCGCACCCACTAAAACGGGTGGCTTTTAGCGTTGTGCTAACTCTGGGTCTCGTTCAGCTGCATGTAATCATCGTATGAGCAGATGTGGTCGGTGATTGTTCCGTCCTCATTAATCTCGATTATCCTGTTTGCAACCGTCTGTGTGAGCTGATGGTCATGACTTGCAAAAATGATGTTATACGGAAACGCGTCAAGGCCGGTGTTCAGTGCGGCGATGCTCTCAAGATCCAAGTGGTTGGTGGGCTGGTCGAGCAGCAGGAAGCTTGCGCCGGACAGCATGAGCTTGCTGATCATGCAGCGAACCTTCTCGCCGCCGGACAGCACCTTGACGGATTTATAAACCTCGTCGCCGGAGAAGAGCATGCGGCCCAGGAAGGTGCGCAGATAGCTCTCGCGCTTATCCTCGGAAAACTGACGCATCCAGTCCATGATATCGTAGTCGCAGTTTTCAAAATAGCTGTTGTGATCCTTGGGGAAATAGGCCTGAGAGGTCGAAACGCCCCACTTGACCTCGCCGGAATCCGGCTCCGCCTCGCCCATCAAAATATTGAAGAGCATGGTCACCGCCAGCTCGTTGCGGCCGAGAACTGCGATTTTATCCTCCTTGTTCACGATGAAGCTGACGTTGTTCAGAAGCTTCTGACCGTTGACGGTTTTTGTGATCTCGGTCACGAACAGCCTGTCCTTGCCCGGCTCTCTGTCGGCCTTGAAGCCGACCCAGGGATAGCGGCGCGAGGAGGCGGGCATGTCCTCGGGGCTGATTTTCTCGATGAGCTTGCGGCGGCTTGTGGCCTGACGCGACTTGGATTTGTTCGCGGAGAAGCGGCGAATGAAGCTCTGGAGCTCCTCGATCTTCTGCTGAGCCTTTTTGTTCTGATCCTTCATGAGCCGCTGCATGAGCTGGCTGGACTCGTACCAGAAATCGTAGTTGCCGACATACATCTTTATCTTGCCGTAGTCGATATCGACGATGTGGGTGCAGACGTTGTTGAGAAAGTAGCGGTCATGGGACACGACGAGCACCGTGCCCTCGTAGTCCATGAGAAAATCCTCGAGCCATACGACGCTGGCAAGGTCGAGATTGTTCGTCGGCTCGTCGAGCAGGATTATGTCGGGGCTTCCGAACTTCATTCTCGGGTCCATATCCCGCATGGGAGTATCGTGAAAGGCGGGGGACACGCCGAGGCCCTGCAAAATGCGGCTTGCGTCGGACTCTGCCTCCCAGCCGCCCAGCTCGGCAAATTCCTCCTCAAGCTCTGCGGCGCGTATGCCGTCCTCGTCGGAGAAATCGGGCTTGTCGTAAATGGCGTCCTTCTCCTTGCCGCAGTCGTAAAGGCGCTGGTTTCCCATTATCACCGTGTCCATGACGGAATAATCGTCGTACATATTCTGATTCTGTTTGAGAACGCTCATGCGCTTTTTCGGCGCTATGGCAACGCTGCCGGTCGAGGGCTCAAGCTCGCCGGACAGGATCTTTATGAAGGTCGACTTGCCCGCGCCGTTCGCGCCGATGATGCCGTAGCAGTTTCCGGCGGTAAACTGCAGGTCAACGCGGGAAAACAGCACGTTGCCCGCAAAATTTATGGAAAGGTCGTTTACAGATATCATTCGCTTTACCTCGGTCTCGTGATAAAAACAATTTTAACATTTCAAATAATCATTGGCAATATTTAATAGGACTTTTTTCGGTAGCGCGGCGCAAAATATGCATATAAACATTATGTAAACCGAGGTGCGCCATGGATGTTAAAATGCTTCTGACCGCTATACTGCTTCCGATAGTGCTGGGGCTTCTGGCCTCGTTTCTGGTGACGAAGATAAGGAGCGCCATAAACCAGCGCCGCAGCGCCGGCGGCCGCGACAAAACCGACTTGTAAGAAACCGACGGCTGTGGTATATTTTTTGTAACGGAAATATTTTACGACCGAGGTGAGGCAATGAGCATTTCCTTTAAAGACGGAG
>CAZHUG010000030.1:27404-28714 GCA_964535405.1 uncultured Oscillospiraceae bacterium
CTCTGCACGCAGAGCACGGGCTACATATTCAGAATAACAAAATGGGGGCATCTTGAGCACATCCATTACGGCGAACGCCTTCCCGAGGGCGACGTCGAGCCGCTTGCCGTGAAGCATGATATACAGCTTGGCAGCAGCGTGATGTACGATGCGTCCGACGATAACTATTGCCTTGACGCCCTGTGCCTTGAGTGGTCGGGCGTGGGCAGAGGAGACTATCGCCAGACGCCAATCGAGGCGAGGCTCCCCGACGGCAGCTTTGCAAACGATTTTATCTATGAAAGCCATGAGATAATTAACGGCTGCGTTCCCATGGAGAGCCTGCCAAACGCCTATGATGACGCAAACGAGGCGCAGACGCTCGTGATAAGCATGGCGGAAAAGACCCATGATATCAGGCTTCGGCTGTACTACACCGTGTTTTACGGCTCAAACGTCATCGCCCGCAGGAGCGTTATCGAAAACTGCGGAGAAGGCGATATCTCGCTGCGCCGCTTTATGAGCATGAGCCTTGACATGGCAGACCGCGGCTTTTATATGCACAGCTTTGACGGCGGCTGGATAAAGGAAACGCACCGCCATGTGCGTCCGGTAGAATACGGGATGTACGTCAACTCCTCGACCACCGGCTCCTCATCGAACAGGCACAACCCGGGCTTCCTGCTCTCGGAAAGGCACACCGGAGAGGACAGCGGCAGGGCGTGGGGCTTCAATCTTGTTTACAGCGGCAACCACATGGGCGTTGTGGAAAAGTCAAATCATGACCTTGTCCGCGTGCAGCTCGGCATAAACCCGCACTGCTTCGACTGGACGGTTCACAGCGGCGAAAGCTTCGAGGCTCCAGAGGCTGTCATGACCTTTTCCGACTCCGGCTTTAACGGCCTGAGCCGGAATTTCCACAGCTTTGTCAACAACAACATTGTTCGGGGCGACTGGAAGAATATCGAGCGCCCCGTGCTGATAAACGACTGGGAAGCCTGTTTTTTTAAGTTCACCCGCGGAAAGCTCCTGAAACTGGCACGCAGAGCCAAAAAGCTCGGCGTGGAGCTTTTCGTCCTTGACGACGGCTGGTTCGGCGACAGAAACTCCGATACGGCAGGGCTGGGTGACTACGACGTTAATCTGAGGAAGCTGCCGGGCGGCCTCGGAAAATTTTCGGAGGATATAGAAAGGCTGGGCATGAAGTTCGGCCTGTGGTTTGAGCCGGAGAGCGTGAATATCGACTCAAAGCTTTACCGCGAGCATCCCGACTGGGCGATAAAGCCGCCGGAGGGCGGGCCCTGCTTCGGCAGGAATCAGCTTCTGCTGGA
>CAZHUG010000031.1:0-13838 GCA_964535405.1 uncultured Oscillospiraceae bacterium
AATCATTGCAGTATATATGATCTTACTCGCCAACCAGCCCAAAATATTCCCGCAAGGAGAAAAGGAAGCCGGATATCTTGTCTGCGAATCTCGGCTCCTCCTCCACAGGAGTCAGTATCACAGCTCTATCCCGGGCAATGCCGTCTATGTATCGAATCTGATCCTGACCGGGCTTCTGCATGCCCAATTCGTTCACAGCATAATCCTCAATTTCAGCCAGGTTGTATGCGCTTTCATACTCAATAAGAAGCCGGGCACGCGCATCCTCCAGCTCCTCAAGTCTCGTCTCGAGCTGTGAGCACTCATCGGATGCCTCCGTCAGAGCTACGCGCGCAAGCAGCGAAAAAACAAGCAATACAGCCGCGACAAGAAACCCAATTATCGAAACAGGACTAATTCCACGTTTTTTTCCGGGTTTCTCCTGCACAACTACAAATTCGTCCGGCTGCTGCTGTGTTTCCCTTGTGCCATAATCATACAGCGGATATAGATCCGGACTCACCGGATCAAAGGCAACTGCGCCCTTTTTATGTCTAGCCATAGTCACTGCTGCCTCCTGTAAAAACTAAACCCTTTCGGCAACCCTGAGCTTTGCGCTGCGTGAACGCGGATTCATCTCCAGCTCCTCTCCACCCGCTGTCAGAGGCTTTCTGAAAACGCTGCGCAGAGTCTGCTTGAAGCCGCATGTGCAAATGGGCGCCTCTCTTGGGCAGGTGCAGCCGGTCTCCCTGGAATGGATACCGGTCTTTACTATCCTGTCCTCAAGTGAGTGGAAGCTTATAACAGCGAGCCGTCCGCCCGGATTAAGATAATCCGGCGCTGTTTCCATCATCGCGGATACGGCGGTCAGTTCATCGTTTACCGCAATCCTAATGGCTTGAAAGCTGCGCTTGGCGGGATGCTGTTTCTCACGCAGAGCGGCGGCGGGCATGGCGCTCCTGATTATATTAACGAGCTCGGTTGTTGTCTCGATAGGCTTGTCCTGTCTTGTTCTGACAATAGCAGATGCAATGCGCGAGGCATGTCGCTCTTCGCCGTAATCCCTCAATATCCTATAAATCTTCTCTTGCGGCCAGCGATTGACAATAAACCAGGCATCAATATTGTCGGATTCGTCCATTCTCATATCGAGCGGAGCTTCAATCATATATGAAAATCCACGCTCTCCCTCGTCCAGTTGCGGCGAGGATACGCCGAGATCGAACAGCATTCCGTCTACCGCCGGTATCTCCAGCTCATCAAGTATCTTTCCGACTGAGCTAAAATTTCCGTGTACAATAGTAAGCTTGTCCGCCCAGGGCTCCAGACGCGCACCGGCGCGCTCAATCGCAACAGTGTCGCGGTCAATACATATCAGGCGACCTGTATCCAGCCGCTTTATAATTTCCTCCGAATGCCCGCCCATGCCTAACGTACCGTCAACGTAGATGCCGTCAGGCTTTATGTTTAGATGTTTTATACACTCTTCAAGGAGCACAGGAATATGTCCGTTCATCAAAAATTCAGCTCCTTCATGACTAATGCAATATATTCGGTATTGATCTCATCACAATGCACCGGTGACCAGTTATCGCTATCCCAAAGTTCCGCGTGGTCGTCGCAGCCAATCACAGCCACGTTCTTACTCAGTCCGGCAAAGTCGCGCAGTCCCTGCGGCAGGAGCACCCTGCCCTGCGCATCAAGCTCACACTTGGCCGCACATGCAAAAAAAGGACGCATCCGCTTGCGGTCGACATATGGCATAGTCCGGACCTTATCGACAAATTCTTGCCAGGCATCCAGACTGTATGCCCAGAGGCACTTTTCGTCCGAAACCGTCAGATAAAAAACTTCTCCAAGCTCCTCCCGGAGCTTTGCCGGTATAAATAAGCGGCCCTTCGAGTCCAGGGTGTGCTGATATTCACCTGTCAAACTGACCGCCTCCGTCTCACAATCTAAATACGTCGTGGGAATTTGCCACATTATTCACCACTTCGCCCCACATACGCTTTATTATATTGTGGATGCCAATAAAAAGCAAGGACTTTTTAAGACTTTTTTTCCTGTTTTTCAAGCAAATTTGACACTGTTTTGTATCTTTTGCGAACCAAACACAAAGTTTAGCGCCCGTCGATGTAGACGGGCGCTAAACAGAACTATATGTAGTAATAAGTAAATTTGAAATCGGTAAAACATAGACCGGGCTTATTCAAAATCCTCTTCGCTAATGGTTTTTATTTCGAGTTCAGGCTTCCCTGTCAATTGATTCGCCGGATTGTCGTGCTTCTGCACGGCACCAGCGGCAGTCATAAACTGTGCGCGTGAACCGCGGATTTCGCCAAGAGCGGCGGTGAGTGCCTCCTCTGTGCGGCGCATCGCATCATCAACATACTCGTTTGCCACACGGCGCAGTTCGCGAGACTTGCTCTCGGCATTCGCCATCAGCTCGCTCGCACGGGCGCGAGAGACGCGGACAATCTCCTGCTCATCAACCAGTGCAAGGGCCTTCTCCTCGGACAGACGACGCATGGATTCAGCCGCACGCTTGGCATTTCCTATAAATTCATCACGTGCGGACACAAGGCGCTTAGACTCCGACAGTTCGACAGGGAGCTGGGCCTTTATCTCCTCTATCATCGCAAGTACTGTTGCGCGCTCAACTATACACTTTTCATTACCCAGAGGTACGCCCCAGGCCTCAGAAACCATTTGGTACAGGTTGTCTAAGAGCGCCATGACCTCATTGTCCATTTCTTTTCCCTCCTGCTTTTGCCTTGACATCAGCAATTATCTCAAACGGGACAAACTCTGTCAAATCCGCACCGTATTCGGCCATTTCTCTGACTATGGTGGAGCTAAGAAAAGTATACTTCTCGCTCGAAGTGAGGAATAATGTCTCAAGTGAGGGGTTTATGGTCTTATTAATCTGTGCCATCTGAAACTCATTTTCAAAATCAGTCGCTGCGCGCAGACCCTTGACGATAAGTGCGTCGTCAAACCTCTTTGTATATTCTGCAAGCAGGCCGTCATACGTCTCAACTACCACGTTTTCTAAGCGCGATGTAACCCGCTTAATCAGCTCTACTCGCTCATCTATCGAAAAAAGCGGTGTTTTCTTTGTTGCGTTGTACATCACCAGGACCACTACCTTGTCAAAGATACTGGCTGTACGGCGAATAATGTTGAGATGGCCCAGAGTTATTGGATCAAAACTGCCCGGGCAAATAGCTGTGCTCATAATTCGGTTTCCTTTTTATAAACAGTTATTTTCACCTTGCCGTAACTCCGCTCCAGAGCCTTTACATATGGCTTCATCATCTCCGGCATGGACTTTTCACGCAGGCTTTCGCAGATTATTATACCACCCTGACTCAATATGTCAATATTTTGGATGATTTTAAGAGACTTGTCAACTAAAGTCGTATCATAAGGCGGATCAATGAAGATTAGGTCGAACTGATCACAGCGCTCCAGGTAGTTGAGCGAGTCACCGCTATGCACCTGTGCCTTAAAGCCGCAGTGCTCCAGATTCTCGCGAATAAGTCTGACAGACGCGTTTGAACGGTCAATAAACACGACCTCAGCCGCGCCGCGTGACAGAGCCTCTATTCCAATCTGTCCGGTGCCGGCAAAAAGGTCAAGCACACGCCTGCCCTCTATATCGTGCTGGATGATATTGAAAATAGCCTCCTTGACCATGTCGGTGGTCGGGCGGGTATCAAAATCCTTAGGCTCCTTCAAACGTCTGCCACGGGCTGTTCCTGTAATAACTCTCACACCTGTTTCCCCCTATGATAGTGCTCGTATACCGCTCGTGCGGCGTTCTTCGGCACAACGGCACACAGCTGCTCGAAATCCGCGGCCTTTATTGCCTTAATTGTTCCAAATTTACGCAACAGCTCTGCGCGGCGCTTCTCGCCGATTCCGGGTATGTCATCGAGTCCGGAACGGAGCTTTGAAGAGCGCAGACTGCGCTGGTATTCTATTGCAAAGCGGTGTGTCTCCTCCTGAATGCTGCCGATCAGAGCAAACACAGCCGGATTTCCTGATATTCCGATCTCCTCATCATACGGAGTCGTCAGTGCACGTGTGCGGTGCTTGTCATCCTTGACCATTCCGAAAACCGGAACTGTAATTTCAAGCTCCTGCAAGACAGACAGCGCCGCCGCGGCATGCACCGCTCCTCCGTCAATCAGAAGAAGGTCAGGCAGGCTCGAAAACTTCGCGTCTCCCTCAAGATAGTGGGTGAAGCGCCGCCGTACAGCCTCACGCATCGAGGCATAGTCGTCCTGTGTCAGCGTTTCCTTCATGCGAAACTTGCGGTAATCCCGTTTGAGAGGCCTTCCCTTGACAAAAACAGTCATGGCGGCTACTATGCCGTCGTTTCCGAAGTTTGAAACATCAAAGGCCTCTATGCGCTCCGGCATAGTCGGCAGGGACAGTGTTTTCTGAAGCCACTCGAGTGTTTTGAGCGTCTTTTGCTGGGCGGTGGTTGCCCGTTCGCTCTCCTCTCGCGCGTTTGTTACAGCGCCCTCAACAAGACGAAGCCTGTCACCGCGCTTCGGAGTCTCGACAGACACCTTATATCCTGCGTCCTCCGTGAACATCTGAGACAGCGGACCCGCATCCTCCAACTCAACCGGCAGGAGAATAAACTTTGGCCAGGCACCACGTCTGGAGTAATACTGCCGAACCAGCCCGGACATAGCCTCTGCATCGTCCTCCAAGGGCTCCTCCATAAGCTCGAAGTCCTTGTCTGCCAGGTCGCCGTCAACAAAGTGCAAAACTGAAAAACAACTTTTCGCTCCGCGGTGAAAGCCTATCGCATCCGTATCGGCATATACCGCAGAAATGACGCGCTGACGGTTTCCGAGCTTGCTTATGGCGCGTATTCGGTCCCGCAGCACGGCGGCAAGCTCGAAGCGCATATGCTCCGAAGCTTCATCCATCTGCACGGTAAGATTTTGCACAAGCTCCTTTGTTCTGCCGCTCAGCACCAGCTCGGCCTGCGATATGGCGGCGCGGTATTCCTCGGCGCTGTGCTTGCCCGTGCACCAACCGGGACAGGCACCCATATGATAGTTCAAGCATGGCCGAGCCTTGCCAATGTCGCGCGGAAAACGCCGCGAACAGGTCGGCAGGCCCAGCGCAATGCTGATTGTATTTATTATATCCTTTATCATGCCCCGACCGCCAAAGGGGCCAAAATATCGCGCGCCATCCTTGGCAGTTTTATTTATGATAGTAAAGGAAGGATAGTCGCTTTTCACATCAAGTCTTATAAACGGATAGCCTTTGTCATCCTTCAGGAGAATATTATAGTGCGGGCGATGTCGCTTTATCAGTGAGTTTTCAAGAACCAGAGCTTCAAACTCGCTCGCGACGACAATGACATCAAAATCCGATACCTTGGCGACCATCGCCTCAACCTTCGGCAGATGCTTGCCCCGAAAATAGCTGGTGACCCGGTTTTTAAGAGCTTTGGCCTTGCCGACATAGATAACCTCGCCCGAGCTGTCCTTCATAATGTAGACACCGGGCAAGGCGGGCAGCCTATTCGCCTTTTCACGCAGAATATCTCTCACGCTGTTTCATTCCTCTTTCTTAGCTTGTCCGTTCCGCGCAGCATTACGACATCAAGCGGCCTTAGATACTCATACGAGCAGGCCTGCTTATAATCGCAAAAGCGGGAGCGTGCAGTTGACACGCCCCCGCTTAGCTCTGCGATAAATGCAGCTTACTCGGAGAAATTAGAATCAATAAGCTCGGACAGAGTTGCAATAGCGCTGCTCTCGTCCGCGCCATCAGCAACGATGTTTACCGATGTACCCTTGACAATGCCTAGAGAAAGTACACCCAGAAGGCTCTTGGCATTTACGCGCCTCTCGTCTTTTTCAATCCAGATGCTGCTCTTGAACTCGTTGGCCTTCTGAATAAAGAAAGTCGCGGGTCTCGCATGTAGACCTACCTGATTATTAATAACTACCTCTTTGGATATCACTAAAGCCACTCCTTCCACAACCCAAAGTCCTTAAAATTAAGGCTTCGTGCAGAAATAGAATACCAAATATCATGAAAAACGTCAACTGATTTTACCCGATTTGTGTATTTACACAAGTTGACAGATTTGCCAGCAATGTATTTATTTCAGTTCGACAACAGTAACGCCTGCCTCACCCTCACCATAGCGACCGAGGCGAAACGATTTGACAGCTTTATTTCTGCGCAGCTCCTGCTGAACAGCTTTTCTCAAAGCACCAGTACCCTTACCGTGGATGATGACAACACTGCCCAGCTTGCTCATTACCGCGGAGTCTATATACCTCTCCATAACCGGTATCGCGTCCAGCGTCTCCATGCCGCGCAGGTCAAGCTCGGAGGCAACGGGTTCAACGCGCAGCGTGGTCGTCCCAGTGCCGGAGGGCCGCTTCTTCTTGGCTATGGGCTCAATTACACGAACCTCAGTCTGCTTCGCGCTCACATTCATAATTCCTGCGCGCAGAGCAAGTGTTCCGTCCTTATTGACAGACATTACCTCAGCCGGAACCCCCATCGATATTATTTCGACTGTATCGCCCTCGATTGCCGGGCGTTGCGGGCCTTTTTTCTCCTCGGGAATATCAACACGCTGGGCAAAGCTCTCCTCAGCCTCGTTTAGCCTCCGGCGAAGCTCGGCTCTTGCCTCGTTGGTGGATCTGTGGTCATCTTCCTCGTTCATCTGACGCCGCATTTCGTCAATTTCCGCAAAGGCATCTTCCACAGTTTGTCTGGCCTCGCTTATGACGCGCTCCGCGTCACGGCGGGCCTTAAGCTCTGCCTTTTCAAGACGCATCGTCAGCTCTATGCGCAGCTTGGCTGATTCTTTTCGGTTCTCCTCCGTCTCACGCAGCTTTTTCTCGGCTTCCGTCCTGTCACGCTCAAGCGCCTGACGAACCTGCTCAAGCTTATCAATCGTGTCCTCAAAGCTCGCGCTCTCAGTACCTACTCTGCCCCGGGCATCCTCAATTATGTGGCGCGGCAGGCCAAGTCGCTCGGAAATGGCAAAGGCATTGGATTTCCCGGGAATTCCGACCAGCAGCCGGTAGGTCGGGCGCAGTGTGGACACGTCAAACTCGCAGGAGGCGTTCATGACGCCCTTCTGGGTCGTAGCGTACACCTTGAGCTCCGCATAGTGCGTCGTAGCAGCGATCATGGCACCCCGACGGCGCGCATATTCGATGATAGAAATTGCGAGAGCCGCACCCTCCGTCGGGTCTGTGCCGGCTCCCAACTCATCAAAGAGAATCAGAGTATTCTCGCCGCAGGAGTCAAGGATGCGGACTATATTCGTCATATGCGAGGAGAAGGTCGACAGGCTCTGCTCTATGCTCTGCTCATCGCCAATATCAGCCAGAACTGCGGAGAAAACCGGCACGGAGCTGCCGTCAGCCGCCGGTATGTGCAGGCCGCAGGCCGCCATCACGCACAAAAGGCCTATTGTCTTGAGGCTCACAGTCTTGCCGCCCGTGTTGGGGCCTGTAATCACCAGAGTATCAAAGTCTTCACCAAGCTCCAGATCAATTGGCACCGCCGTGTCCTTGGGCAGCAGAGGATGGCGCGCACGGCGCAGTCGAATATTGCCTTGTGATATTTCCGGCTCCATCGCGTCCAGCTGCCAGCTCAGCTTTGCCTTGGCAAAAATGAGATCCAGGTTAACTAAAATACCGAAATCGCGTGAAATATCGTCGGCATGCTCTGCACAGTCGGCAGATAGCTCAGCCAAAATGCGCTCAACCTCTGTTTTTTCCCTTGCGCGCAGCTCACGAAGCTCGTTATTTGCCTTAACTGCCGCCATCGGTTCAATAAACAATGTCGCGCCCGATGAGGAAACATCATGCACAAGTCCCGGAACCGAGTTTTTAAACTCCGCCTTGACCGGCACAACATATCGCTCCGAGCGGGTCGTGATTATCGGGTCTTGCAGGGATTTAGCGTAGGAGGGTGAGCTTATTATTTTCTGCAACGCTTCACGCACACGCGCAGATGCCGCGCGGATTAGGCGGCGGATAGACGCAAGCTCCGAGCTTGCCGCATCCGCCAGCTCCTCCTCGCTTGCGATGGAGGAGCTTATCTTCTCCTCCAGAAAGCGGTTAGCCTGCAGGCTGTTGAACAGATGGTCTATGCAGGTTTTTTCTTCTCCCCTTCTGTCGGCGGCATACGATCTTGCACCCCTGGCCGCCGCAAGGACAGCGGATATCGCCATCAGCTCGCGTATGTTGAGAACGCCGCCCATGTCGGCGCGCGAGAGACTCGCCCTGACGTCGCGAACGCCGGAAAATGACGGGCTTCCCCTTGTGACCGTCATGGTTCTTGCCGCAGTGGTTTCTGCCAGGCGGCGACGCGCGTCGGCGGCCTCCGCCGACGGTGTAAGGTTGACTGCAAGCTGCTTTGCCGCATCGCTGACGGCATGAGCCGCGAGCATATTGAGCACCGTTGGAAGCTCCAATGTTTGAATTGATTTATTGTATTGTGTCATAATATTTCCCTATCTTTTTGAAACTCTTTTATAATAATCCAGGCTGCCGAACGAGCGGTCAAGCTGGTATAGAGTATATGCCTCGCAAACCGAGCCCAATCTGTGCATGGATTCATCCTCAAGCCTAAAGGAAAACAGGCGCTTCGGCGCAGCTGAAATTATGTAGCGCATGGCCTCAAGCGTCGCCGCGTCCAGCGGCAGTCCGCCGGCTCGCTGGCAGCTTCCGCAATACAGCTCGCCATGAGCGGGCACGAGGTAAGCCTCATCCGGCTCCGCCTTGCCGCAGGACGCGCAGACAGACAGCTCCGGCTGATATCCGGACAGGCACATCAGCCGCAGTTCAAACGCCGCCTTGACAATAGGCTGCGGGGCGAGCCCTGTGGACAGCGCGTACAGGCTGTTGAGCCCGAGCTGCAATATCTCCGCGTTCGGATAATCCTCGTCAGAGACAGACTCTAACAGCTCCGCGATATAGCTGCCGAGCGCCAGAAGGTCAATATCCTCTCTCAGGCCGCGAAACTGCTCAACAGTTGAAGCCTCGTTTATTGACCATCTGCCTTTGTTTCCGAACAGTGTAAGCTCGGAAAAGCTCAGAAGCTGGGTCGGCGCCGACAGCTTGCTCTTAAGGCGGGTGACGCCTCTGGCTTTTGCAGTCAGCTTGCCCTCCGCCTCGGTCAATATGGTGAGTATTTTATCCGATTCCTTATATCTGGCCTCACGCAAAATCAGGCCTCTTGTTGTGAGAAACATAATATGTACCGCCTTTCTCTTGCGCGGTTGGCGGACAGCCTACTGTCTGTCCGCCTCTTTTTCGTCATCCGTGGTATCAGCCCCAACGGGCTCACTTTGCGATTCACGACTCATGAGCCAGTACATCGGCTCACCGGTCTCTGTGAAAAGTTGATAAAAATCGTCATTGGACATTGATATCACCTCGCACTTAGTTTGTGCTATGCAGGCAATATCTTGCTTGGTAATTATTTTAACTTCATTTTATGTATTAATGATTCCGACGATGAATTATATCATTTCAGCACTTTAGTTTCAAGGCTGTTGACAAATAAGAAACCACCGGCTGAGCCGGCGGTTTCTTATTAATACTTCTTATCTTTTATTATTATAGCCAAAATTGCGCAACAGTGACTGTGAGTCACGCCAGTTTTCCTTGACCTTGACCCATGTCTGCAAATATACCTTCGTGTCCAGAAACACCTCAATATCGCGTCGTGCAAGCTCACCAATTTTTTTGAGCATGGCACCTTTTTTGCCAATTATTATGCCTTTGTGGCTGCTTTTTTCGCAGTATATGGTCACATCCAGATCGAGAATACCGTCATCCCGCTCCTCGAAGCGCGTGACAGTCACAGCAGTGCCGTGCGGGACCTCCTTATCGAGGCACCACAGGAGTTTTTCGCGCACGAGCTCGGCGCAAATCTGCTTCTCCGGCTGATCGGTATACATGTCGTCCGGGAAAAGATGCGGCCCGGGCACTGCAAGTTTTTCAAGCTGGATCATAAGTTCCTCAAGACCGTCTCCGGTCTTCGCGGCGATCGGAACAATGGCTTCAAAATCATAGGCTTCGGCATATGCCGCAATAACCGAGAGAACCTCGGGTTTTTCAACCGTATCAATCTTATTGACTGCGAGAATCACGGGAACGGAGCTGCCCTTGAACTGCTTAATAAGCTCCCCTTCCTGAATCCCGACCGAGGCAATGGGCTCAACCACCAGTACCACAGCGTCAACCGATGCGACGCTGTCGCGCACAACCTTGTCCATATACTCGCCAAGGCGGGTTTGTGCCTTGTGATATCCCGGCGTGTCCATCAAAACGAGCTGGGTCTCGCCGCGGGGAATTATCGCGGTTATGCGATTTCTTGTTGTCTGCGGCTTATTAGAGACAATAGCTACCTTTTCACCGACCAGGGCATTCGTCAGAGTGGATTTACCCACGTTCGGACGCCCCGCTATTGTGATCATTGCATTTTTATCCATCCTATACCTCCACAGGCTCCCTTTCAAGGACACCTTCAGTCTCATTTTTCTTAGTATTCCCGCTCAGCACGAAAACCACGGTTGCAATCCAGACACAGATGAAGGTTATTATCATCGCGGTGGACATGGTTTCCTTGTACAGCACAAGTCCGACCAGCAACTGTATCGTAGGGTTAATGTACATGAGCACACCGGACAATCCCATTGGCGTCGAAGCTATCCCCGTGGAATATAGAATCAGCGGCAGATACGTCAGCGCACCGGCGGTCGGCAGAAGCAGCAGTCTCCAGCCTTCAATTTGCCCCGAAGCTATGGGCCCGTTGTTAAGCTCCATCACCACTAAAGCTACAATTGCGATCGGCGTGACAAGCATCGTCTCCAAAACCATGGAAACATCGCCCGGAACCTCCGCTTTCTTCTTGACCGCGCCATAGATGGCAAAGGATAAGCCGATAAGCACAGCCAAAATTGGGAACTGACCCTCCATGAACATCGGAACCATGACACCCACAAGCGCCAAAAATACGGCACACCATTGCCCGGCCTTGAGTTTCTCCTTGAAAACTACGAAACCGAGCAAAATAGCCAGAATCGGATTTATGTAGTATGCCAGACTGACATCAAGCACCCTGTTTGCAGAAACGCAGTAGATTAATGTGCCCCAATTGAAGCTTATCAGCAAGCCGCAGGCAAGCATTGCGAGCATTTTTTTCCTGTCACGTACTATCTCGATTGCTTTCTTCCACTTGCCTGTCAGAAGCACAACAACGATACTAAGCAGGAGCGAAAAAACAATTCTGCAACACAATGTGTATATCGGGTCTACGTCCGCCAGCAGTTTCCAAAATATTGGCAGCAATCCCCATGTAACATAACTTATAAATACTAATACAGGACCTTTTTTCATATTATTTCTCTCTTCCTAATCAGCAGACCCGGGCAGGTTCTCTCATCCCATTCCCAAGCTCTTAATTATTACTTTTTCCCTTGATCTCATGAGGCGCTTATCCTCAGCCTCGTCCACGTGGTCATAACCCAGCAGATGCAAAACGCTGTGTACCGCAAGGTATTGCAGTTCCTTTGAAAAGCCGTGTCCTAGGTCTTCGCCCTGAGCGGCGCAGGTTTCCAGGCTCACAGCCATATCACCGAGCATTATTCTGCCCGTCTCCGGATCTCGGTCGCACAAATCTGCATCGAACTGTCCCGGTTTCAGCTCGCTCATCGGAAAGCTCAGGACATCGGTAGAGCTGTCAATGCCGCGAAACTCGCGGTTAATTTCACGGATGCCCTCGTCGTCTGTCAGCAGTACGCTCACCTCCACGGGCTGGGCAATACCCTCGGCAGAAACTGTTTGACAGACGGCGCGATATATAAGTCCCTTAGCCTGAGTGAAACCCAGCCCCGACCTTGAGCGGGAGAGCGTCAGCTTCACATCCATCATCACAGCCCGTAAATCTCGCTGGCTTTGGCCTCGAGGTAATCGGTGAAAATTTTTGGATCGAAAGCCGCGCCCATCGCGGACTCCATAAGTGCGCCCGGCTCATACAGGCTGCCGTGACGCCAGATGCGTTCCTCCAGCCATGAATTTATCGGCGCAAAGTCTCCGGCTCCGACGCATTTATCCACATCCACGGTTTCACGCATTTTCCCCACGAGCTGAGCGCCGTAGGCGCTGCCCAGTGCGTAGGACGGGAAATATCCGATCATTCCGCCGGACCAGTGCGAATCCTGCAAAATGCCATGCTTATCATCGGGGACATCAATACCCAGATATTGCTTATAGAGGTGATTCCAAAGCTCGGGAAGCTCCTTCGTTTTGACCTTGCCGCTCATGAATGCGCGCTCCATCTCATAGCGCACCATGATGTGCAGGCTGTAGGTGAGCTCGTCCGCCTCGGTGCGGATAAGTGAGGGCTGCATCAGGTTCACTGCCCTGTACAGCTCGTCCACGCCGGGCTCTCCAATTTCGGGGCACATGCGGATTAGCTCCGGACGCAGCAGCTCCATGAACGGACGTGAGCGGCCGATGATGTTCTCATAGAAACGCGACTGACTCTCATGCACGCCCATCGAAACGCCCTGACCCAGCTCTGTATACATATACTCATCGGCGGTGTGCAGCTCATAGAGGGCATGTCCGCTCTCATGAATCACGCTGTACATGGATGAAAGAAACGCGTTTTCATCGTAGTTTGTCGTTATGCGCACGTCATTTTTCGAGAAATTTGTGGTGAAGGGGTGTTCGCTCGTGGAAAGGAAACAGCGGTTTCTATCAAGACCCATAGTATCCATAATCCACGCAGACAGCTTTTCTTGAGAGGCCCGCGGCACAAATGCCGACATAAATGGGGGTTCCGGAAGCGCTGCCGCCCCAACGCGCGCAATAAGCGGAACCACGCGCTCACGCAGGCCGCCGAAAAATTCGTCACAGCGCGCCTGAGTCAGACCGGATTCAAACTTATTGAGCCAGTAATCATAGGCGTCCTTGTCCGGGTCAACCTGCTCCGCCACGCGGCGGCTGCAAGCAATGATCTTATCCAGATACGGCTCAAACATGCCGTAATCCGACTTCTCCTTGGCATCCTGCCACACCAGGGAGGCCTCGTTTATGAGCTGCCTGTATGCCACAAACTCATCTATCGGTATTGCGCGCAGCTCACGCAGCTCTTTTGCGCGCAGCTCGACAATCCTCTGCTCCGCGCCGCTCAGCTCGGCCTTGTGCTCGCTCAGGTAGTCAAGAAGCCCAGTCGCCTCTTTGCTTGTGCTGAACTTATATGCTTCTCCGCTGAGGACAGATATTGTTTTTCCGCGCGGGATATATGTATCGCGCGGTGCTGTTGTCATACCGTCAAAGCTCATGAGTCCCATCGCATGGCCATATGCGAACTCTTTTATCTGTTGCTCCTGCAGAGCTCCTCTCGCTTCCTCCAAGGTCATAGCTTCCCCTCCGATTTCTATTTATCCTTTGTTATTTCTGCTTTTTCTTAAACTGATTTGAGGCGAGCCTGTCCCGGGCAGGTGCCAGCTTTTTCTCATCCTTCTCATAAGCCTCAATTATTTTCTGCACAAGCTCGTGGCGCACCACATCAGCGCCGGTCAGTCTGCAAATGGCGATATCATCAATATTTTTCAGAACACGAATAGCTTCCTTGAGACCGGAGGGCTTATCCCCCGGCAGGTCGATCTGGGTGATGTCTCCGGTTATGACGACACGTGAGCCGAAACCGATTCTGGTCAGAAACATCTTCATCTGCTCCTTGGACGTATTCTGAGCCTCGTCCAAAATGATGAAGCTGTCGTCAAGCGTGCGCCCGCGCATATAGGCCAGGGGCGCCACCTCGATATTGCC
>CAZHUG010000031.1:13882-16014 GCA_964535405.1 uncultured Oscillospiraceae bacterium
AATATTTATTATACACCTCAGGGCCAAGCATATCAAAAAGCGCATCGTAGAGCGGGCGCAGATAAGGGTCAACCTTGCTCTGTAAATCGCCCGGCAAAAAGCCCAGGCGCTCACCCGCCTCGACAGCCGGACGCGTCAGAATAATGCGGTTCACGCTGTCTGAACGGAACGCCGCAACAGCCTGAGCAACCGCGAGATAGGTTTTGCCTGTGCCGGCAGGCCCGACGCCCAGGGTTATCGTGTTCTTCGCCATGGCGTCTACATACGCCTTCTGGCCAAGGGTTTTTGCCTTTATCGGCTTACCCTTGGCAGTTATACATATGACGTCGCTCGACAACTCTGATATCTTCGCCTCTCTGCCCTCTGCGACGAGCTTGAGTATATAGCGCACATTCTGCGAATCAATCGCCTCGCCCCTTGAGGCAAGCTGCAAAAGACCGTTTATGGCCTTTTCAGCCATCATAACAGCCTCCGGCTCGCCGGAAATGCGGAGCTGATCTTCCCTGTCTGTCACAGTCACACCGAGCTCGGCTTCTATTATTCTGAGATTCTGGTCAAAGGTCCCAAAGACGCTTATAGCGTTCTCCATCCGATCGATTGGCAGTGTTTTCTCTATCATCATGTAGTGTGTCTCCCTCTGCTAAGGTAATATTGCCCGCTCAAGTGCAATGTTTTCTAAGCACTCAGACCTGAGTGTTACATAGAGCATCCCGTCCTTCGCCGTGGCGACAAAGCTCTGCGAAACAAGCTCCCCCCTGCCGTCAATAAGCCTTGAGAGCTCCTCGGACAACAGTGTTTCAAGCCTCGATTGAAGCTGCTCGAGTGCATGATTTTCTAAAGCTATATCATACTCTAAAAATTCCTCCCGCACAAGAGTTATCGGCAAAGTAAAGACGCCTTTCCAGGATAAAGGATACTCAGCAACGAGCTTTTGACAGCTTTCACCGGATTTGCCATCCGAGCCGTACAGGTTATATCGCTCATTGCCTATTATTACCGCCCAACGGCTACTTTTATCCGCTTCACCTGTTCTGACCGTCCGACTCAAGGGCGCCGCCGCAGTCAGCTCATACCAGGTTGCCGCCTCGATGTCCGCCTGAGCGTGTACATATCTTTCTCCGCCGACCTCGCTCTGCATGAGTCCGGATACCAAAAGCTCACCTGCAAGAACCGCTCTGCCGGGCTCAACCACAGGCGTGCCCATATACACCTTCATACGCCTTATTATGCCTGTAGCAGCAGACACGACGGAGTAGGGGTCATCGTTATCGACTATGTCCGGATGCTCTACGCGCTCGCGCACCCGTATTATAGCGCGCGAGTTGTCCACTGACACACCGACCCAACGAAGCTCCGGCAAGGCAAGCAGAACTTCGTTTTTGATCTTATCGCCCGACCAGGTCGGCCAGAAAGTCCCGATATCAACACCGGCATCCTCGAGCGCTCGCATGATCTTGCCTGTCGAAACATTCTCGTTGCCCGAAACGTCAATGTCCCAGATGAAAAGTGATGATGTGAGCAATATTGCAAAGCAGACAAAAAGGCTGATGAGCAGGACCCTGCGTGTTTTGAGCCGCCGTCTCACTACGGGTGAGCCGGAGATCTTTATCCTCTTGACAGAGCAC
Organism: uncultured Oscillospiraceae bacterium; assembly: GCA_964535405.1. Lineage (GTDB taxonomy): Bacteria > Bacillota > Clostridia > Oscillospirales > Oscillospiraceae > Scatomorpha. The sequence goes on from CAZHUG010000031.1 coordinate 15,508, forward strand.
ATAGCGCGCTGAGCAAGAACCTCCACCTTGTCTGCAGATCCCGGTCTTACCGAGAACCGCAATGTGAAATCATCCACCGGCTCCGCATCCCAAAATTCAACTCCCGCCTTTGCCAGAAAATTGAGCATATTTTCCGGAAAGGCTCCGGCGGCCTCCATACGGACGCTGCCCCTGATAATATTAAGCGCCGCCCCCATCAGTCAAACTCCACTGAAAGTATCCGTCCGATCACAAGCAGTGCCTCCCTATCCATTGCAGCAAGCTCTAGCGCCTCGCCCCTGATGCGCAGACGCGTTACTCCGCCATTTATTTCCACGCACTCGCGCGTATATTCGAGAATACCCTTGTGATCCTCAACCAATGCGCGACTGCGTCCCATTATAGTGATTTTTATTAGTCCCGCCGCACCTGCCGGCAGCATGAGCATATCGGCGATTTCCTCGTGGAAGCTTAGATTGGCCATGTAAACACCCCCGTCAGATGATTTTATGCTCATTGTGCCTCGAT
>CAZHUG010000031.1:16114-28592 GCA_964535405.1 uncultured Oscillospiraceae bacterium
AGATTGGCCATGTAAACACCCCCGTCAGATGATTTTATGCTCATTGTGCCTCGATAATGAACATACCCTTCTATATGGGAGGGATGTCTATGCGTAATACTGGCAAGTATCTGGCCGCTCTTGCTCTTGTCGGAACACTCGTTGCACTAATTTTTTACTCCGAGCAGGCAATGGATGGTGCTCGACGCGGGCTGGAGCTGTGTGGAAGGGTCATTATCCCCTCTCTGTTCCCGTTTTTTGTGCTCTCGGATATGATGAGGCAGGCGGGATTGCCGGCGGCTCTGGGGCGGCGTGCGGCGCCATACATGTCAAGGCTGTTCGGAGTTTCCGGCGCGGGTGCCGCCTGCTTCGTTCTCGGGGTGACGGGCGGCTATCCGCTTGGTGCGTCTGTTGTTGCCGGTCTGGTGCGCGATGGCAGCATTTCGCGCGAGGAGGGCGAGCGGCTTTTATGCTTCTGCAATGCCTCGGGCCCGGCCTTTATCGTAGGCGCGGCCGGTGCGGGAGTGTTTGGCGGCGCAGGTCCGGGACTTTTGCTGTACGCCGCGCACATTCTTGCAAGTGCGACGGTTGGAATACTGATGGCGCGCGGGCATAAATCAGGCGTGATTGCAATGCCGAGAACAAGCAAAGCTGAACCGGATCGCGCCGGAGCGCTCACTCGTGCCGTGAGCTCATCGGTCAAGGCCGTTCTCACTGTCTGCGGCTTCGTGGTGACCTTCACTGTGATCGTTGACACCTTGGAGGCAATTGGAATTTTCAGTCTGCTTGCGGGCGAGCTCGCATTCGGCTCAAAGCTCGGACTGCGCTTTTCGCGTGCCCTGCTCACCGGTTTCTTAGAGCTCGGCGGCGGTATCGGCGCAATGCAGGGCCTGGCGCTCTCGCCGCTGAACTTAGCTCTGGCGTCCTTCATCATCGGCTGGGGCGGAGTGTCTGTACATTTTCAAACTGCGGCAGTAATTGACGGAACGGGCATGAAAACCGCCCGGCATACTGCCGGGCGGCTGTTATGTGGGCTTATTTCCGCGGCATATACCTGGTTTGCTGCAGTCCTGCTTCTTCCCTAAACTCCAGAGAAGCCGAAGACAATGCCAACCACCGCTGAGACCGCAATGTAAATAATCGGGTGTAGCTTTTTCGTGGGTTTAACGAGATTCGTGAGAACCCAGATAACAGCTGCGAGAATTATTGCTTTCCAGGAAAACAGATCAAGTATGTCGCCGCTGATCTTGTATAGATCGGTGTTCAGAAGCGCAATGCTGACCACGGTAGCCCCGGCTGCAGCGATTAGCGCTGTGGAGGCCGGGCGCAGACCGTAAAAAGCGCCCTCGACATATCTGTTGTCGCGAAACTTCTCAAGGAATTTTGCGATTATCAAGACCAGAACAAGTCCCGGGATGACTATTCCGATTGTTGCAATTACTGAGCCCGGTATTCCCCCGACTGTATAGCCGACGTATGTCGCCATGTTTATACCAATCGGGCCGGGTGTGGATTCGCTCACGGCCAGCATATCGGCAATTTGAGCATAGCTGAACCAGCCGGTATTATCCGACATATTGTACAGAAACGGCAGTGTTGCCATGCCGCCTCCAACGGAAAACATACCAATTTTGAAAAATTCATAGAACAGTCTGAGTAGGGTCATTTTGCCTGCCTCCCTTCGATCTGCTTGATGCAGATGCCGAGAAGCGCCGCCGCGATCACAAACACCACGGGTGACCAGTTTGTGAAAACAGACAGGCCGCAGACGACTGCAAAAATGATGATACATTTATAATCCACGATCGCCTTCGGCCAGAGCTTTACGATAGCGTTTATAATCAGCACCACAACGCAGACACGAATGCCCGCAAAGGCGTTTTTGACCACGGGATAATCCGCAAATGCGGTCAGGCACATTGCGATAACTGTGATGATGACGAGCGAGGGCAAAAATGCGCCGATTGCGGCGATAATACCGCCCGGTACGCCCTTGCGCTGTCTGCCGATGAAGACCGAGGTGTTCACCATGATGACACCGGGCAGGCACTGTCCCATGGCGTAATAGTCCATGATCTCAGCCTCGGTGGCCCAACGCTTTTTCTCCACAATTTCGCTCTGAAGAATCGGAAGCATGGCGTAGCCGCCGCCGAACGTGAGTGCGCCAACCTTGATGAAGGACCAAAGAATCGCTAAATATTCCTTCATTTACTCATAGACTCCGCAAATTTTTTATAGCGCTCAATGCGCTCGTTGCAATCGGCATGGCTCTTGCCCTGTGTGAGGATATAAATTTTTATCTTGGGCTCTGTGCCGGAGGGGCGGACGATGAACGCGGTGCCGTCCTCAAGTTCAAAATACAGAACATTAGAGCCGGATATCTCTGTCTTGCCGACGACGCCCAGATCGGAGACAGAAACGGTGCCGCTCTGGTAGTCACGCATGCCGAGCACGCCTGAACCGCCGATCTCCTTCGGAGGATTGGCACGCAAGCCCGCCATCAGCGCCTTCATATCGCCGAGGCCGTCAAGGCCGGGCATGACAAGGTTCAGGGTAAGCTCACCAAAATAGCCGTATTTCTCATAAAGCGACTCGATGGCATCGGCAAGGGTCATGTTCTTTGCGTAATACCACGCTGACATCTCTGCTATGAGCATTGAAGCTGTGACAGCGTCCTTGTCGCGGACAAAATCGCCCATCATATAGCCGTAGCTCTCCTCATAGGCAAGAACATACTCAAATGACTTATCGCGCTTATACTCGGCGAGCTTTTCAGCCATGAACTTGAAGCCCGTGAAGGTTTCGTCCACGTGCACACCGTTTTTCTCGGCAATTTCACTGCCCATATTGGTCGTGACAATGGTCTTTATAAACGCGGCGTTTTTGGGCAGAGTCCCATTCTCGCGGCGGGCGGTGATAATATAGTCAAGCAGCAGAACGCCCATCTGGTTTCCCGTAATGCTGCGGTACTCGCCGTCTGAGCCGCGCACCATGGTTCCGACTCTGTCAGAATCCGGGTCCGTGCCGATGATGAGATCACTGCCGACCTGCTTTGCCAGATCAATCGCCAGATAAAATCCCTCGGGGTTTTCGGGATTCGGGCTCTTGACCGTCGGGAATGCTCCGTCAATCACCATCTGCTTTGGCTCGCAATACAGATGCTTTATTCCAAGACGGCGCAACGCCTCAGGCACGAGCTTATGCCCCGCACCATGAAAGGGCGTGTAGACGATTTTAAACTCGTCCGCAACCTGCTTCACTATCTCGGAATTAATGGACATGTTCACGACCTCGGCGAGAAACAGCTCGTCAGTCTCGTCTGAAAGTGTCTGGATAAGTCCGGCCTTGAGCGCATCCTCAAAGCTCATGAGCTTCACATCGCGGAACAGGTCGATGCGCGCCATCTCAGCGGCGACGGCCTCGGCATGCTGCGGCGGCAGCTGAGCGCCGTCGGACCAATATACCTTGTAGCCGTTGTACTCGCGCGGGTTGTGACTGGCGGTTATGTTCAGACCCGCGGTTGCGCCGTAATGTATAACCGAGAAAGACAGCTCCGGCGTGGGCCGCAGCGCATCGAAGATACGAACGTTAATCTCGTTTGCAGCCATGACGCAGGCCGCCTCGCGTGCGAACACATCGCTGTTTTCGCGGCAATCGAAGCAGATAACAACACCCCTTTTGCACGCAAGCTCGCCCTCGGCCTTTATGACCGTTGCAAATGCCTGAGTAGCCCAGCGGATGATGTGGATATTCATGCGGTTTAATCCCACAGCCATCATGCCGCGAAGTCCGGCAGTGCCAAACTCCAAAGGTGCAAAAAATCTGCTTTCAATCTCCATCTCGTCACTGGAGATTGAATCCAGCTCATTCCACTCATCTTCGCTGAGTGCGGGACTGTCAAGCCAAAACTGATATTCTTCCTTATAATTCCTCATTATCCGTTATCTCCCCTTCCATAAGTGCCTTTGCATCTTCCAGCATAGTCCGCGGGACAAAGAGCTCAACGCCTTCGGCACTCATGCCAATCATGAGATTTCCAAATCCGCCATAATGCGGATATTGCTTAATGACGGGTATGCCATAGGCATCCAGCAGGCTGACGAGCAGGGTGTCCGCCATGTCAATCTGACTGCTGGTGGCCAGGTACGCCGGAGTAATGAATTCCCCCCGATCGTCACGGGGCCATTTGTCGCTTAATTCACCGGGGATATTACGACCCCAGGTCGGTTTTGCTCCATCCATATGTTTCTCCTTCACTTATGATACCTTGAGCCAAAGTTAATTGAAAATGCGCGATATACTTGCTCTGCCAGCATTACCCTCGCCAAATGGTGCGGAAAGGTCAGCTCAGACATAGAAAGGCGGAGATTTGCCATAGTCTTGACGCTTTCGTGCAGGCCGAACGAGCCGCCGACAACAAAACACAGGCGGGACACGCCCGCAGTGGCACGTGACCCGATAAGCTCTGCCAAAGCCTCGCTCGACATGCCGCGGCCTTCAACGCACATGGCGATCACATACGCCGATTTAGGTATGCGCTCGATTATTCCTGCGCCCTCGGCCGAGAGGGCGGATTCAATCTGCGCCCCAGACGGACTGTCGGGCAGTCTCTGCTCAGCAAGCTCAATAAGCTCGAATTTGCAAAAAGCGGCTAAGCGCTTTGAATACTCATTAAATGCCGCGACATAGTGTTGTTCACGCATCTTTCCGACACAGATCAGCGTCACGCCGAGCATTTTGCTCTCACCTCCGTCGTCATCGCGCCGAGAGGCGGCGCAACGCAGAGTTCTGCCTCGCAGCCATGCGCGGCAAGTGCGGCAGAAACCGTTCTGAATGCTTTGCCGGGTGTATTATTTTCCCGGCTCAGATGTCCCAAGACTATGCGTTCGGTGCCGGAACGTGCCAGCTGCACCGCAAGCTCCCCGCAACTTTCGTTTGACAGATGTCCTCTGTCGGAGAGAATCCGGCGCTTTAAGTACACAGGATATGAGCCATATCTTAGCATTTCCTCATCGTGATTGGACTCGATAAGCGCGGTATCAACGCCTTGCATGGCGTGAAACACCTCGTCGGTCACGTGACCCAGGTCGGTGCACAAGCCGAGAGAGCCGCTCTCGCAGTTGAAGCGGTAGCCCACACTCTCCGGCGTATCATGAGGCGTGCGGAACGCCAGTGTCCGAACGCCGTTTAAATCAAACGGCTCTCCGGGCTCTATAATTTTTATACGCCCCTCAGTCCTCGGCTTCATTCCGGCAAGCTTGTTTGCGACTGTTCTCGGCGCATATATGTCAACTTCGTGATATTTCAGCAGCATATCAAGGCCGGACACGTGATCGGAGTGCTCATGCGTTATGAGCACTCCGACAAGTTCCTCAGGTGTAAGGCCTTCTACTCTCAGGAAGGAATTTATCCTGCGAAGTGAAATGCCGGCATCTACCAAAATCCTGGTCCCCGCCGCCGACACAAGGGCGCAGTTGCCCGAGGAGCCGCTGGCAAAGGTTGTTATATACATCCTCAGCCCGCGCTCACATTCTGAACTTTATCCTCCGGCTCATCCGGATCGTTAACCAAAACTATATCCGCACCGAGTCCGCGCAGCTTGTCAACAAAGTTCTCATATCCACGCTCAATATAGTGGATATCGTCCACGGTTGTCGTTCCCTCTGCGCACAGTCCGGCAATGACCATCGCCGCACCCGCACGCAGATCACAGGCCGCAACCTCTGAGCCGCTAAACTTGGTGTTGCCTTCAATGACCGCCGTGCGTCCGTCAACCTGAATCTGCGCACCCATTTTGCGCAGCTCGTTTACATATTTAAATCTGTTATCATATATTCCCTCGGTAATGAGACTTGTGCCGTTTGCCAGACAGAGCGCCGTCGCAATCTGCGGCTGCATGTCGGTGGGGAATCCCGGATAAGGCAGAGTTTTGACGTTCACACGACGCAGGTTTCCGGAGCTTCGGACTGTGACTGAGTCCTCTCCCTCGATAACCGTGACGCCCATCTCACGCAGCTTTGCAGAGATGCACTCAAGGTGCCTGGGGATAACGTTTTTCACGCGCACCTCTCCACCCGCCGCGGCACAGGCGATCATATATGTGCCAGCCTCAATCTGATCGGGGATTATCGTGTAGCTGCCGCCGTGAAGTCTGTCCGTGCCATTGACCTTGACGGTGTCGGTGCCGGCAGAGCGCACGTCGGCACCCATTGAGTTTAGGAAGTTTGCCAGGTCAACAATATGCGGCTCCTTGGCGGCGTTTTCAATTATCGTCCTGCCGCGTGCAAGGGATGCGGCAAGGATTATATTCATCGTCGCGCCGACGGAGACCTTATCCAAATAAATCTTAGTGCCGTGCAGCCTGCCGTCTATTGCTGTTGCATAGACAAAGCCGCCCTTGACCTGAACATCCGCGCCGATAGCAGTCATGCCCTTGATGTGCTGGTCTATGGGTCTGACGCCGAAGTTGCAGCCGCCGGGCATGGTTGTCTTAGCCGCGCCGAAGCGCCCAAGCATCGCACCGATAAGATAATAGGATGCGCGTATCTTACGCATCAGATCATATGGTGCGTCGGTATACCGAACCTCTCTGCTGTCAATCTCAACCGTGTTGCGGTTAATCATGCGCACCTTGGCGCCGAGGTGCTCCAATATGGTTAGAAGCATGTCCACATCGCTAATTTGCGGCAAATTTTCGATACGGCAGATGCCGTCAACCATCAGTGCGGCCGGAATTATTGCAACAGCCGCATTTTTTGCGCCGCTAACCTCAACTTCACCATGCAGAGGCTTGCCGCCTCTAATAACATATTTCTCCATAGTCTCACCTTTCAGATCCTTAAACGTAGATACGGCCACGGATATTTTGCCCTAACGTCTTTGATACTAACACACTATTTTAGCATATTGACCTAATCTATTCAATCTTATTTAAGATTTCACAGTTTTTTCAGTCATTCTGATACTATTGGATGGACAGGATTACAAAATATTCTCATTTTTGCCTGTAAGTCCATTAATATGCAGCTCTCCGGCGTCAGTCACCAGACGCCAAACAGGTGTCAATGTGCCTTCTCCCGACGCGGGCGAGGTCATAAGATAGCACAGCTCAATCTCCTTGAGCTGACTGCAGATATAACCCTCGCTCTTTATTTCTGACAGAAAGCGCATGAGTACAGTCGGCACGTCCAAGGTGTCAACATCTTTGTCCATTGTGACTGTGTCCAGCGGGCGCGAACCGCTCACCAGATTTATGTTTCCACCCGCGAAGGTGAAGGTGACTCTGCAGTTTAGAACACGCACATTCGAAGCCATGCAGTACAGAACCACTGTGCCTGCACCGTCTGTGACATCACTTGAAACCGCGGCGTCACCGCGCATTACGGACAAGCCCAGCTTTTTTGCAAAATCGCGGGCAACAGCCACGGCATCGTCACCTGCCGGATATGCGTCTCCATCCAAGAGAATATTGAAGCTTCCGGTCCCGCGAAACTCGCCCTGACCGTGCTCTCCCGCGTAAAATATAATATTGCCGCCCTTATCGGTAGCCGCTGTATTGCCGAGAACATTTTGCACGTTCTTGCGCTCCTGCTCAAGGTCGCGCACGACCTGAGACAGTGACAGCTCACGCTTCCGCAGATCTGCGGAAGCGGAAACGGTTACGCCGTTTTCAGCTAAAATCGCCTTTGAATCCGCAAGAGCTTGATTTCGCATCTTTTGTGCTCCAAAGGCATCGTATGCAATAAGGCTCAGCAGTGCAATGTTGATTATCAAAAGCACAATTATTATGAAGTTTTTCGACTTAACAGAATTCATTTATTTGACCAGCCATTTTACAGATATTGTCTCAAAATCGTCCACATAGCAGAGCCTGGGCTCACCGCCGCCTAAAGCCTGCACGACAGCGGCCTCCTGCATCGGCGGCAGAGGACCCGGGCTGACAGCGGAGTTTTGCAGCGAATATTCTCGCAAATACATGACGGCGTTTACCACAACAGAGCCGCGAATATGAATCTGAACTGCGTGCACTCCGCCTGCCAGACTGACAGGAACGCCATCGAGCACATAGTCAAAGCAAATGATGAATTCACCGGAATCGGGTCTTTTTCCGACGTAGGACATTGTGAGTTCCGCATCGCCGCAGTAGGCACCGGCTGTCTCCTCACACACCGAGCGCGCAAGTTCGATCGCATCAGCCGGATCCAGAGCTTGCAGCTCCTCCCCGCCCGGATTGCGGTTATACTTGAGCACACCGTCACGCTCCAGCCTGAGCGTGGCTGAACCCTCAACGCTCACAAGTGCGCCGTCGCTCTCAGGATAGCTCGTGGACAAAAAGCTGTTCATTCCCAGCACGGTCATAGCCGCGTCAGCGTCAACATTGCCAATCGCATTGGCAGCGGTAGCTGCTGTTATATTCTCCTGCTCCGGAAAAATTATAACGTATTGGTCGAGCAGATCAAACATGTCCAGCTCAAAGCAAAATGCCGCGCCGTTCGGGCGGCTCTCGGATACCACGGGGCTGAGCGCTCCGCTGGAAAGTGCAGTCGTGCAGCGGTAGGGCTTCCCGTCCCAGGTCCGAATATAATACAGCGACACATAATCGCCGTCAATCGACAGACACAGACGCCGCGCAGTGTGCTCTGACGCTCCGCCGGAAACTCCGGTTCCGAGCCAGCCGGCAACCACCGCCAGAGGCTGGCTATAGAAAAAATCAAAAAATATCCCGTTGTTGTGAAGAGCTTCGTTAAACTCCTCCACAGTGACCTGCTGGGGCTCGTTCGATGAGCCGAGCGCCTCGGCAAGGCTTGGTGAATGTCGCGTGTACATTTCGTCAAGCGCCTCGGCATCGTGCATTACAGCCCGGTGCGAGCCCTCCTCGGGAGTCACTACAATGCACAGCGGCGTCGCCGCCACCGCATAGCCTTTTGAAACCGTCGAGGCCTCATTTCCGGAGCCTAGCACTTTGCCGGAAAATTCCCCAAACAGTCCGCTGAAGGCTGACAGCATCAAAGCAGTCGCTATCAGTGCAATGATTGCAAGGTTTTGCGCCCAGTCAATGATTTTTTTCTTGTCTCTTGCCTTCGGGGCTTGCCGCAGGGTCTTGATAAACGGACGCTTGCTTTTTTTAGACATCCCCGCGTCCCCCCACCGGCAGGAACACCGTGATCTTTGTCCCACGGCCTTCCCTGCTCTGGAGCTCAATTCTGCCGCCATGACGCACGACTATTTCCTGCGCGATAGGCAGGCCCAGACCTGTTCCGCCTGACTCGCGGCTTCTGGCCTTGTCAACGCGATAAAAGCGGTCGAAAATTTTGTCCACGTCCGCCTTCGGAATTCCGATTCCGTTGTCGCGCACCGTGCACCACACTTCGCCGTTATTTTCTCCCGCGGTCATGCGGATTTTTCCGCCTGTTTTCGTATACTTAACCGCGTTTGAAGCCATATTTATCAGCACCTGCTCAACTCTCGCGCGGTCGCCTGAAATTGTCGGCATACCCGTCTCAAACTCCAGCGAAAACTCATGTCCGTGCGCCTGCGCCTCCAGCAGCATTGCATTGTAAACGTCGCGCACAGACTTTTCGAAGCTGAAGCTCTGGTAATCAAACGCTATGCTGCCCGCGTCAAAGCGGGACAGTGTCAAAAGATCCTGAACTATCTTGGTCATGCGGTCGGACTCGTTCAATATGACCTCAAGGAAACGGTTGCGGGTCTCCTCGGGTATGTTCGGGTCGCTCTCAAGCGTCTCGGCATAGCTGCGGACACTTGTGATCGGTGTGCGCAGCTCGTGCGAGACATTTGCAACAAACTCGCGGCGCATCTGCTCGGACTTAGTCAGGTCACTGAGCGTATCCTCAAGCTGTCCGGCCATGTTGTTAAAGGTGCGCGTGAGCACACCGATCTCGTCTTTCGAGCTGTTATCAACTTTATCCGTGAAGTCCCCGCCGGCAACCTTTTCCGCTGCGCGGGTCAGATCCTGAATGGGTGAAATCATAGCCTTGGCCAATAAGAGGCTCAGGAGCACAGAAATGACAAGCCCGATCGCCAACGCGTCAAAAATGACGTTTAACAGCTGATTGGTCAGGCTTCTCGCCGTATACTTGTTGTCGATTATATATACAATAAACTTGCCCGCCTCACCCTCAACCTCCAGGGCGACATCCATATACTCCGCAGACGGATCGCTTGCATAGCCTGATCCGCCGCCGATAACCGATATGATGTTCGGCGTCATGGCAATGCCCTCATCCGGTGCCGAGCTGCCTGCCAGCCACTCTCCGGTGTCACCGGAGAGAATGTGGAAGTTTCTCGTTCCGGAGTCGATGCCGAGGTTGCCGGAATAGGCCTTCAGAGTCTCAGCCATATAGTTTGCAGCATCGGCTGAGTCCGCAGCAGAGCGGAGGTCTCCCGCCAGCTCGTTGCTGGAGAACACCTCTTGCATGCGCTCGTAAAAATCGTTCAGATAGAAGCTGCGCACACCGCGCGTCAGAAACACGCCTGTGACAGCCATCAGAGAGATCATGAGCACCAGTATTATGAGCACCAGCTTCGTGTAAAGGCTCCGGTTCATCCGTTTTTCCTCAGTCTGCGAAATAGTAGCCTACGCCGCGCTTCGTTATGACGTATATCGGCTCAGAAGGGTTCGGCTCAAGCTTCTCGCGCAGGCGGCGCACCGCCACGTCAACCGCGCGCAGATCGCCAAAGAAATCATACTGCCAGACAGAGCTCATGAGCTCCTCCCTGGACACGACCTTGCCCGGACTCTCCGCAAGATACTTTACCAGCTCATACTCTCTCTGGGTAAGCTCCAGCTCACGTCCGTCCTTATACACGGCGCGGCGCGAGGTATCAATAACCAAATCCTTTACCCTGATCTGCTCTCCACTGGAATCAGCCGGCGGAACAGCCAGCGAGGCAACCCTGCGCATGTTCGTTTTAACGCGGGCTACAACCTCTCGCATAGAAAAGGGCTTTGTTATATAATCATCCGCGCCAAGTTCAAGGCCGAAGACCTTGTCGGTCTCCTCCTCGCGCGCGGTTATCATTATAATAGGCACATTGTTCCCCTCGGCTCTCAGCGTCTTGCAAACCTCAAAGCCATCCATCTTCGGCAGCATTACATCAAGTAATACGACATCGGGGTCACTTTCACGTGCGAGCTTAAGCCCCTCTGCTCCGTCATAAGCGCAGATTGCCGTCATATCATTTTTTTCCAGGTTATATTTAAGTATATCCACAATGGACCGCTCATCATCAACTATTAGAACTTTCCTGCCCATCTCTATCCTCCAGATATTTTTTTGCCTTTAGAACCGCAACCACGGTCTTGGCATCATCAATTTCTCCGGACATTATCATATCCGTAAGCTCTGTAAGGCTGTACCGCTCCACATTCAAAAATTCATCCTCATCAAGATGCATCTCACCCTCATGCAGGCCCAGCGCCAGATATATATGCAGTACCTCAGTGGAAAATCCCGGTGAGGTGCAGCACGGTCCGAGATAAATAAGCTCGTCCGAGGAAAGTCCGGTCTCCTCCGAAAGCTCACGCTCGGCGCACAGACGGTGATCCTCGCCTATCTCCAGCTTCCCCGCCGGTGCTTCAAGCATATCGCGGCCGAATGGGTAGCGAAACTGTCTCACACACCAGGCTATACCATTGTCATCCACAGGCAGAACGGTAACGCCGCCCGGATGCTCAACAATCTCACGATCTACAACCTTGCCATTGACAAGCTCAGCCTCGTCACGCCTGACATTTACTATAATTCCTGAATACACGGTATTGCCGCTTATTCTTTTTTCAACATATTCCATTTACTATGCCTCCGCGTATTGATTCAGAATATTTTATCACACATCGCTTTCTATTACCAGCTTTTTTAACTTGACGAAAAGTCAGTTTAGAGTAATCATAGAACCTAGCTTGAGGAGGCGATGAACTTGGAGACACAAACAGTAAGCCATAATTGTGTGGCACTTACGGTACATAAATTGGTAGCTGTGCCTGATGAGGCCGCAACACTCGTTCGCTCTGCTTTAGAGCTCAGCGGGCTGGAGGCATGGCCAAGGATAGAGCTTGAATTATTCCCGTCAGACAGGGATACGCTTATCATAGCGCGGCCTGTCCACGACATATCGGTCAGCATTGCCGATTATGCTATCCCCTTCTTCTCACCCGACGACAAATGAAATGAAAAAGTAACAATAAGGGAGTTTATTCCTCTTGACAAATGTGGTATACTTTCCACTGCAAGGAGGGATAGTTATGGCGCGCGCGCAAGGAATTAAACAAGTGGCATCAAATCGCAAGGCGTTCCACGACTATTTCGTGCTTGAGCGCTTCGAGGCCGGCATAGAGCTTTTCGGCACGGAGGTAAAGTCAATCCGCGCCGGAACGGTTAATTTAAGAGACTCCTACTGCACAGTTAAGGACAACGAGTTATTTGCCCGCGGGCTGCACATCAGCCCCTACGAAAAGGGCAATATTTTCAACCGCGAC